>CALFXN010000418.1 GCA_937957815.1 uncultured Synergistales bacterium | reverse complement strand
CCAGTTCCGCCATCCCGGCTCTTTCACGCAGGCTATTGTAGCAAGGGTATCATGGTTTGGCAAGCGTTCCGCAGCAATCGCTCTCCGACATTTCCCCATCCGTTTTCCCCATCTCTTCAGTCCTCTCCGGAGGCCCTCTTCAGACGATCCCGGATAGCCCGGCCAAGCCCTTCCTCTTCCGGCCATTCCGCGACAATAACCGCAGCGCCGCAGCGTTCCAGCTCTCTCATCGCGGAAAAGAGCCCACGTGCATAGTTTTCCGGGTCCCGGAAAAGGATCGAACGGAGCGTTTCCGCCGGAAAGGTCCGTATCCCCATATACGCAACCGGCTTCCGCAGGGCTTTCGTTTCGATCAGAAGCAGCGCTTCGGCTTCATTCGTTCCATTCCACGTCACGAGAGGGATTCCGGGCGCGTAGTGACGGAATCTCGTCCCGGGAGAACGCTTCAGGAGATGTTCCCCTTCCGGAGAACGTACGATGCCGGCGACTGTTGCGAGATCTTCGACCGATGTTCCGCCCGGACGAAGCAGGACGACATCGTCTCCGGTGACGTCGACAACGGTCGATTCCACGCCGAAACGTGTCGCTCCCCCGTCGAGAATCAGGTCGACCCTTTCGCCGAGGTCTTCGAGTACACTCGCCGCGTTCGTCGGACTCGGACGTCCACTCCTGTTCGCACTGGGTGCAGCGATCGGAAACCTCGTCCGCTCGATGAGGGCCAAAGCGACCGGATGCGCCGGCATCCGTATCGCGACGGTATCGAGCCCTCCCCGCACCTCGGCCGGAACGACGCGCAAAGCCGAAAGAACGATCGTCAACGGCCCCGGCCAGAATCTGTCTATGAGCAACCGAGCCCTGTCCGTTAGAACGGCAAGCTCTTCGACATCCTTCATCGAAGCCACGTGAAGGATGAGCGGATTCGACGAAGGTCGCCCCTTCGCGGCGTAGATGCGTCGTGCGGCTTCGGGATCGAGGCCGTTCCCGCCGAGGCCGTACACCGTTTCCGTCGGAAACGCGACGAGACCTCCTTCCGCTAGTATCCGGGCTGCCCTGGCGATGATTCTTTCGTCCGGATTCCACGGATCGACGCGAACGACAGCTTCCCGCATCCTCCGTCACTCCTCCGACACCGCGCCGTAGGACGCGGTGAAATGATCGCGAAATTCGAGGAAGCGGCCATCTATGATCGCCTGCCGCATCTTCTCCGCGAGGGAGACGAGAAAGCGAAGGTTGTGCCAGCTGCACAAACGCGACGAAAGGATCTCACCCGACCTGTGGAGATGCCGGACATACGCCCGCGTGTACGTACGGCACGCATGGCAGTCGCACGTCGGGTCGAGCGGGGAGAAATCGCGTTCGTATATCTTGTTCTTGATGTTGATCGGACCGCGGGAAGTCAGGAGCGTTCCGTTCCGGCCGTTCCGGGTCGGCAGGACGCAATCGAACATATCGACGCCGCGCGCGACGCCCTCCACGAGATTCAACGGGTGACCGACTCCCATGAGGTACCTCGGCTTCCCGAACGGCAAAACGGGATTGAGGACATCGAGGATCCGGTACATATCCGAATGACTCTCACCGACGGAGAGTCCTCCGATGGCGTACCCGGGGAATTCCATCGGCGTCAGTTCCGCGGCCGACCGGATTCTCAGATCCTCGAAGACGGACCCCTGAACGATGCCGAAGAGGGCGTTCCCCCATCCTCTCCACGCCTCGAGCGATCGTTCTGCCCAGAGAGTCGTCCGTCGAACGCCTTCTTCCGCCTGGACGCGCGTGCACGGATACGGAACGCACTGGTCGAAGCACATGGCGATGTCGCTGTCAAGCGAACGTTGCACTTGCGTTGCCCGTTCGGGCGTCATGAAGTGCCGGCTCCCGTCGAGGTACGACTGGAACTCGACTCCTTCATCCGAAATTCGGTTGAGCGAGGCGAGCGAGAACACCTGGAAGCCTCCGCTGTCGGTCAGGATGCTCCGGTCCCACGACATGAAGGAATGAAGCCCGCCCGCGTCCCTTATGAGGTCTTCTCCGGGACGGAGGTACAGATGGTATGTGTTCGAGAGGATGATCTGCGCCCCGAGTTCCTTCAGCTCGAACGGAGCCATCGCCTTGACGGTCGCCTGAGTTCCGACGGGCATGAAGACGGGCGTTTTCAGAACCCCGTGGGGCGTCTCGAATTCTCCGGCACGCGCGCCGGTCACGGGGCATTGCGCGATGACGCGGAACTCAAACATTCGTTTTCTCCTCAATTCCGAACAACTTCACGAAATTCTCCCTGACGCGGAGCGAGAATTCTCCGACGTCCATGCCGCGGATCGTTGCAATCAGTTCGTACACCTCGACGACGTTGACCGGTTCGTTCCGTTTCCCGCGCCTGCTCTGCGGCGAGAGATACGGCGAGTCGGTTTCGCAGAGGATCCGGTCGATCGGAATTCTCGACGCGACCGACCGGAGCTCCTCGTTTTTCCTGTACGTCACGGGCCCAGCGAAAGAAATTGAGTACCCGAGGTCGAGGAACGAGACCGCATGCTCCCACCGGCCCGAAAAGCAGTGGATCACCCCCGTCGTTCCGTTCCCGTCACGGCCGAGGATCCGGATCGCGTCGTCGAATGCGTCCCGAACGTGGATCACGACTGGGAGACGTTCGCGCTTCGCCCACTCGAGGTGCATCGAGAACACCGCCTGCTGCTCGGAACGAGGCGAAAAATCATAGAAGTAATCGAGCCCTGTTTCGCCGATCGCAGAAACGGCTCCGTCGCGGGCGAGCGCGACGAGATCGTCGGGAAGTCCCGAAGAGACCGATGCCGCTTCGTGCGGATGAACGCCGATCGCAGCAGACACGCCGTCGTATTCGCGCGCGAGATCGACGGCATGTCTGCTCGTCTCCGGATTTCCGGCAACGGCCATCAATCGTTCGACTCCAGCGGTTCTCGCCCGCTCGATCGCGTCTTTCGGCCCTTCCGGGAACGCCTTTTCGTCAAGATGACAATGAGAATCGATGAATCGTCCCTTCATGTTCACTCTCCCAATAAAACGGGCCTCTCCGTGAAGGGAGGCCCGGTATGACTTCGTCCTGTGTTGCCGGAATTCGGCAGGGTTCAGCTGACGCGGCTTCCGAGAGGGGCCGACTCATCCACCGTCAGGAGACCGAGCGCCGACTTGTCCTTTGGCCCCGCTGCCAGAAGCATTCCCCTGCTCTCGACACCGCAGAGCGTCGCCGGCTTCAGGTTCGCCACGACAATGATCCGCTTTCCGATGAGGTCCTGAGGCATGAAAGACTCCTTGATCCCCGAGACGATCTTCCGTTTCTCGTATCCGAGATCGAGATACAGGGCGTAGAGCTTCTTTGCCTTCGGGATTTCCTCGACCCCGATGACTTCCGCCACGCGCAGCTCCACGCCCTTGAACTGGTCGATCGCTATCTCCGGCTCGTGCTCGGCCGGCCCTCCCGGCCGTTCCGGCGCTTTTGCGGAGTTCTTCGCCGAGTCTTTCGCCTCGCGATCCTTCTTCCACTGCTCGACGTCGATCCTCGGGAAAAGGACGTCTCCCTTCCGCGTCTTCTGACCGGCGGGCGCACGGCGCAGGTCGACCGACGGGAAGCGTTCGTCGAGCGGATCCCCGGCAAATCCGAGCTGCGCGTACATTCTTTTCGCCGCATCCGGCATGAATGGTGCCATGAGGAGCGCGACGGCGCGCAACATGGCGAAGAGCGTCGAAAGGACCGTGTCGAGACGTTCTCCGTTCCCCTCCCGTCCGAGCTTCCAGGGCATTGTCTCGTCGATATACTTGTTGCCTCGTCCGAGCAACGCCCAGACGGCTTTCAGGGCTTCGTCGAACGCGAAGACGTCAAGTTTATCCCTGACCATCGCGAAGGTCCCGTCGATGAGGGCGAGGACGTCTTCGTCGACAGGAAGGATCGCTCCGGGCGCGGGCACGACCCCGTCCCTGTAGTTCCCGATCATTTGCAGCGTCCGGTTCAGAAGGTTCCCGAGATCGTTCGCGAGGTCGGAGTTGACGC
The DNA here is from genome assembly GCA_937957815.1 of uncultured Synergistales bacterium. Classification (GTDB taxonomy): domain Bacteria; phylum Synergistota; class Synergistia; order Synergistales; family Aminobacteriaceae; genus CALFXN01. The sequence continues at coordinate 12,320 of CALFXN010000418.1, read as the reverse complement.
GCTGCACGAGCGCAAGTTCAGAGAAGTCGCCGTCGAGTCCGAACGGAACCTCTCTGAGGAGGAAGTACCGGAACGGATCGACGCCGTAGACCCTGGCCATTTCGAACGGATCGACGACGTTCCCCTTCGATTTCGACATCTTCTCCCCCTCGACGGTCCACCATCCATGCGCGAACACGCAGACGGGGGGATTGAGGCCGAGCGCGAGGAGCATGATCGGCCAGATGACGCAGTGAAACCGGATAATGTCCTTGCCCACGAGATGCCGGACAGAGGGCCAGAATCGCGCGAATTTTTCGGGGTCGTCGAGGTAGCCGCACGCCGTGGCGTAGTTGATCAGCGCGTCGAACCAGACGTAGACGACGTGCCTGTTGTCACCGGGGACCGGGATCCCCCATTTGAGCGTCGTCCGGGAGATCGACTGGTCCCGCACTCCTGATCGCAGAAAGCTCACGATCTCGTTGTAACGGCTTTTCGGCAGGATCGCCTGCGGATTCGCCTCATAGTATGCGAGAAGCTGTTCCGCATACTTCGACGCCCGGAAGAAATAACTTTCCTCCTGCATCTGCACGAGCGGACGACCGCAGTCGGGGCACGTCCTGTTGTCTCCCATGCTGCTCTCCGGGACATACGTCTCGCACGGGACGCAGTACCACCCCTCGTAGGCCCCCTTGTAGATATCTCCCTGGTCCATGAGTTTTTTGAACATGCTCTGGACGACTCGTTCATGGCGTTCCTCCGTCGTCCGGATGAAGTCGTCGTTGGAGATGCCGAGAACCCCCCAGAGCTTCTTGAAATTCTGCATGGTGGTATCGGCCAGCTGCTGCGCAGTCATCCCCTTGGCCTCGGCGCTCTGCTGGATCTTCTGGCCGTGTTCGTCCGTCCCCGTAAGGAAGAAGACGTCATCGCCGCGCATGCGCATGTGCCTGCACATGACGTCGGCGGCGATTGTCGTATAGGCGTGGCCGATATGCGGAATATCGTTCACGTAATAGATCGGAGTCGTGAGATAGAAGCTCTTGTCCGGCATGTCCGTTCCCCTCCCTGCTCCCGCAACGCCGCGGGGCATCAGTCGCGCCGCGCTTTTCCGGGAGTCTTTTCTGAAAAAAGATACTCCTTGACGCGGTTTTTCGGTACACCATACAACTGATTGATCGTTTTTACAATATCCCTCGCGTCGATTTGTTCCGCGAGCAATCTCCCGACCGCCCCGCGCCATTCGCTGTCAGCCGTTTCGCTGACCGGGGCTCCTCCGACCACGAGCACCATTTCGCCGCGAAGGACGTCGTTCCTCCGCACTCGCTCCATAATGAGATCGAGCGTTCCCCTGATACTTTCCTGATGAATCTTCGAAATCTCCCGGACGAGCGCGGCGTTCCGGTTTCCGAAAACGGCCGCGACAGATTCGATGTGGTCCGCGAGCTTGTGCGGAGAAACGTAGAAGATCATCGTCTGCGGAAGGGATCTGAGCACTTCGAGCGCCGCCTTCCTCTCTCCCGCCTTGTCCGGCAGAAAACCGAAGAACAGGAACGGATGGACGGGGAGTCCGGAAAGAAGGAGCGCGGGCACGAAGGCCGTGGCTCCCGGCAAAACGTCGACGTCTATATCGGCCTGGAGGGCCGCTGCGATGATGTACGCGCCGGGGTCGGAGATCCCAGGGGTTCCGGCATCCGACACGAGGGCGACGCGTTCTCCGTCGAGCAGGCGTCCGACGAACTCATCCGTCCGGGAACGTTCGTTATGCGCGTGGTATGAGACGAGAGGCGTCCGAATCGCGTATCTCCGCGTCAGTATCGATGTCGTTCTCGTGTCCTCGCAGAGGATGATATCCGCCTCACGCAGGACGCGAATCGCTCGGAGAGTGATGTCTTCGAGATTTCCGACAGGCGTCGGAACGACCGTCAGCGGCATCCGTCCCCTCCCGGCGAATAGGCCCGTCTCGTGTCCTCGCTCTCTTCCCCGTCTCCTCCGCGCAGAAAGAACGGCGGTTCGACGAACAGTCCCTTCCCGGCGGCGCGGACGGCTTCGACGAGAACGACCGAAGCATACGCACCGGGACGATGATGCACGAAGCGAAGCCGTTTCGGTTCAAGCCGTATCGCCGACATCGCGGCGAGAAGCTCGGATGTCCTGTCCGCTACAAAAACCATATAGAGCCTCCCTTTGTTCCGGAGAAGCCACTTCGCGGCCGCAAGGACGTCTTCGAGGGAACAGCACAGATCCTGTCTCGCCGTCGCGGAGGAAATCCCGGCGCTTCGACGATTCCTGCAGAGTTCATGATATGGAGGGTTCGTCACGACCACATCCGCCGATTCTGAAGAAAACAGGTTTCTGACCTCGCGGAGGTCGCCGCAGATGAAGTTCACCCGATCGGAAAGACCGTTTTCCCCTGCGTTTCGTTTCGCGAGATCCGCAAGAGCGGGCTGGATCTCGACTCCGACAATGGGTCCGGCCAGCGGGAAACGGAGGCCCAGAAGAAGGGCTACAGCACCGGTGGCGGATCCGAGCTCGATCGTTTTCTCTCCGTTCCTGATGTACGCGAAATCAGAAAGCAGGACCGTATCCACGGAAACCCGCGGCCCTTCGGGGGGCTGCCACATCCGGAGAGCTCCGCGCAGGATGTCGTCCCGCTTCTCAGACATGCATCCGTCTTTCATCGCCAGTCCTCGAGGTTGATGCCGACAACCTGTGACAATCCCGGCTCCGACATCGTCACTCCGTAGAGGACATCAGCGCGTTCCATAGTCGCCCGGCGGTGCGTCATCACGATAAGTTGCAGACGCGTCGCGTACTCCCTCGCAAGCGCCGCGAAGCGCAGAAGATTATATTCGTCGAGGGCGGCATCCACCTCGTCCAGAACGGCGAGTGGAACGGCGGCAACCTCCATGCACGCGAAGAGCAGAGAGATACCCGTAAGCGACTGTTCCCCGCCGGAAAGTTGCGCGAGGCTTTGCATTTTCTTTCCCGGCGGTCGCGCGACGATATCGACTCCGGAATCCCAGAACGAGTCTCCCTCGAGAAGTTCGAGACGCGCCTCTCCGCCGCCGAGAAGATGCCGGAACAGATCGCTGAAGCGAGCCGCGATATCCGTCAGCGCGTTTCCGAAAAGCGTCCCGACATAACGATCCGTCTCCTCGATAAGGCGACACAGCTCTGTCTCGCCGGCGCGGAGATCCTCGAAATTTTCGTTCAGAAACCCGATCCGATCCGCCAGTGAAGAATCTTCCGATAAAACTCCGAGATCGTACACTCCGATCGCCTTCAGATCCCTTTCGTAGCGGCGAACCGTATTCCAGATACCGGCGAGGTCCGACTCTCCGACACCCTCACGGACGCCGGGATACGGGTATTGCTCCTCCCAGGAATCGATCAGCTGCGCCCTTTCCCGCTCGACATTCTCGATCTGTCGGTCGACCTCCCTATGCCCGAGGTCGACCGAAGACACCCTCTTTCCGGCATCTCCGAGGTGTTTTCGGAGCCTCGCCAAACGGAGATCTTCCAGTTCCCTCGCTCCGGCTCGGCCCGACAATTCCTCGCGAACATCCCTCCGGCGGCGCCAGAGTCGCGCGCACTCGCTCCCCGCGTCCCGAAGCTTCTCCCACAGGGAAGCGATTTCAATTTCCACCGACGCCATGTCCCTCTCGAGAGACCGTACGGCTTCCGATGCACGCGAGAATTCTTCCGCAAGGCGCGCGACAAGCGCCTCTCCGGCCCGAAGACGCTCTCTGCACAGGGCATCGGCAGACTCGGCAGCCGAAAGAAGTGCCGTATCCGACGAGTGGTTGCTCCCATCGATCAAACCGGAGAGTTCTTCCTCGCACGAGGCGATCGTCCGCACGGTCTCCTCCCTGTCTGAATCCGCCGTTTTCTCGGCATCCGACAGTTCCGCCAGACGGAAAGCAGTTTTCTCGATTGCCGTTCTGAGGCGTTCCAGATGGCGTTCCATCTCTTCGGCGTGAAGGCGTTCTTCCTGAAGACGTTCCTTGAGGTCTTCGACATTTTTCGTAGCTTCACGCTCGCGCCCCTCCGCTCCGCCGAGCGCTGACTTCCGTCGATCGATCTCGGTCCGAAGCGCGGCGAGTTTTTCCTCCTGCTCCCGGATAAGGCTGTTCGCGGCGATGGCGCCTTCCGACGCCCGTCTCTTCCCCCCGCTGACGCTTCCCGTCGCGGCGAAGACCTCGCCATCGAGCGTGACGACGGGAAACCTCCGGTGCGACGAAAGGTTCCGTGCGACCGTTTCGAAACACTCAACGACGAGGACATCTCCGAGAAGGTGACGCACCGCCCTGTCCCATTCGGGATCGCTGCGAACGAGATCGGCCGCCCAGCCGACGAATCCAGGCTGCGAGAGCCGGATATCCGGCGCGGGCGTCCTCGGCGAGATCTGGTCAAGGGGAAGAAACGTCGTCCTCCCAGCCTGTTTGCTTTTCAGAAGATCGATGCATCGCTTCGCATCGTCGAGAGAGGCGACGGCAAGCCAGTACTGCCTGCCGCCGAGATAAGCTTCGAGAGCGTTCGTCAGCGTATCGGGACACGAAAAGGCGTCCGCGACCATCCGCATCCCGACGGTGAGCTTTCCGAGCCGGGCCGCGGAGAGAAGGAATCGTACCGGCTCAGGCAGGAGCGCCTGTTCCGCACGATCCTTCATCCGGTCGATCGCGTTTTCGATCTGAGATGCCGTTCGGACGGCGGCATGAAGGGCGTTTGTCTCCACCTGACATTCAGTCGCCGCAGCCCCCTTGGCTTCGACCGCTCTGGAATATGCACCGGAAAACTCCTCCACAAGCGTGCGTTTTTCCCCAAAATCCCTGACAAGCGTGGTCTCCTCTGCACGAAAACCCCGCACGTCGCGCTCGAGCGCCGTTCTTTCCTCGCGCATCGAACGGGAACGTCGTTCGAGAAAATCACCCCGTACGCGAGCTTCGTTGATCCGGTTCTCAAGAGCTTCCCGTCTTCGGACAATTTCGGCTTGTTCTGCCTCGGCACGCCGGACCCGCTCCCGTATTTCGGAACAATTCGAGGCGGACTCGCTTGCATTTCGCCGCAACTGCGCACAATCTTCCTTGCCGCGCCGCAGTTCGGTGTCTCGAAGAAGCAGATTTTCCCTGTTCTTCGAAAGCATCCCGACCATTGCGGCCTTGCGGACCTTCGCGGAACGAAGCGATCCGGCTCCCGATACGCAGACGCGACGAGCCGCTTCAAGGCTTCGGGTTACGCTCTCGAAATCGGAAAGCAGTGCCTTCTCCGCCTCTCTTTCCTTTCTGAAGGCATCGAGAAAGGCTTGTTCTCCCCGTTCCCACATGACGCGCCATCGCCGCGCATCGTCACCTTCGATCTCAAGGAGCGACAGAGACTCCGCGAGATCTCCCAGACGGCGTTCGAGAGCGGTGCGCCGACCGTGATACGCCTGTTTCCGATGCTCGTCGAGGAGCCGAAGGAGTTCCCTCGCCTTCGCAGCCGTCTCGACCGCCGGAGCGATCTCCTCCCGGCGACGCGAGAGTTCGGCGATGAGCGTCGTCAATCGTCCCATCTCTTCTTTTACTCCCGCGAGACGGGCATCGGTTTCGTTCCGTTTCCTGCGGTACTGGTCGATTCCGAAAAGCACCTCAAGGCGCATCCTTCGCTGCAGGGGGCGTTGACGGATCGTCTCCGCAACCTCTCCCTGACCGATGAACGCGAACGTTTCGCCGCCGAGACGAAGCATCCGCTTCACCTCGTCAAGATCCTGGAGCCGTATTTTCTGTCCGTCGTGAAAGAGGACGCTCCCCGTATCTGGAGAAAACGTCCTCCGAATGGTGGAAACCCTGTCCGAATCGCGCAGCGTGAGTATGACGTCGCACTCCTTCGCGGCGCTGCTCGCGGCGGTTCCCTGAAAAAGAAGCTCCTGCTGACGCGAGATGCGGAGCTTCATCGGGCTCCCCTCGCCAAGCACCCAGGCGAGCGCGTCGAGGATATTGCTCTTGCCGCTCCCGTTCGGACCAACGACCGCGGTCATTCCCGGAGAAAACGGAAGATCGTGCGACCCTCCGAAACTTTTGAACCCTTTAAGGCGCAGTCGTTCTATGTACAACCAGAGAAACCTCCCGACGCAACATTTGTTCGAGTCGTCGTTCCATCTGCTCGGCGGTTCCCTGAGCCTCGAGCCGATAGCGTCCCCATGGAAAATCTTCACGTTCGATGAGAATAATCCTTCGTTCCAGTTCCGACTCCCACAATGAAAGGTACGTCTCCGCCACATACCGAGAAATAACGGCGTTCGCTTCGACGAGGACCGTTTCCGCGCGGTTCGCCCCCGCTACCTTTCTGAGGAATCTCTTGATCGAGAGCGCCACGGTATCTTCCTTCTGGACCCACCCATACCCTCCGCAGAACGGACACCCTCGCGTCAAAACCGAACGAATGTCGGGGCGCGCCCGTTTCCGCGTGATCTCGACAAGACCGAGTCGACTGACACCGAAAATACGGGCCCGATAGCGATCTCCCTGAAAGGCGGTTTCGAGCCGTCGCAACAGCTCCACCCTGTCTTCCTCATATTCCATATCGATGAAGTCGATGACGACAATACCTCCGATCGCGCGGAGACGCAGCTGCCGGGCGATCTCGTCGACAGCCTCGAAGTTTGTTTCGACGACCGTATGTCTGAGATCCGTATCCCCGACATACTTTCCGGTGTTTACATCGATGACGGTAAGCGCTTCCGTGTGATCGATGATGAGGTACGCTCCGGAACGGAGCCAGACCTTCCGTTCCAGCGCGGTCTCGAGCTCCTTTTCTATTCCGTAGAATTCGAAGAGGGGCGTTGGTCCGCGATGAAGCGACAGCTCCGGACGGCTTTTCGTAAAGAACGCCCCGAGATACTCGTCGATATGTCCGTACTCTTCCTCGCCGTCGACGATAATTTCCGACACGGATTCCGTGAGTTCGTCCCGAAGAACCTTTCCGACAAGGCCGATGTCCCGATAGATCAGGCACGGGGCCGATTGCACCTCGGCATTGTGCTGGATTTCCTTCCAGAGCGCCTCGAGCGTTTCCATGTCGTGGCGAAGCGCTTCGGCGTCGACGCCTTCCGCGGCTGTCCGCACGATGACCCCGCATCCTCCATGCCGGAGATCCCGCGCGATACTCCGGAGACGCTTCCGTTCCTCTTCATCTGTGATCCGCTTTGAGACTCCCGATTCCTGCCCGTTCGGGACAAGAACGAGGTAGCGCCCGGGTATGGAGATCCGGGACGTGACACGCGCCCCCTTGTTTTTTCGCGCGGCCTTGACGACCTGGACGACGACTTCGGCGTTCGGCTGCAGATTGAGTCCCTTCGCGTCGTTGAGATACAGGAACGCGTTTCTTCCGTCTCCGAGATTCACGAATGAAGCGTGAATCCCGGGCAGAACACTCTCGACGCGCGCCTTGTAAATTTCCCCGGCACGCTGTCGTTCCCACATCCGTTCGATGAATATATCCACGAGACGACCGTCCTCGACGATCGCAACCCTCGTTTCCTCAGTATCGATCGTATTCGCCACGATCTTCCGATCCATAGTCAGCCCTCCGGGCCCGCTAGTTTCCATTCGTATCTCCGGAGAAGAGAGATACAAGTGGAAGCACCCGTTTTTCTCCGGTCAGTTCGCCTCCCGAGAGACGCCCGACAACACGCCTGACCACATTCACACCCGCCCAGCCGCTCATCTTGCCAAATTCGACAAGATCGCGTATCAGTGCCCCCGGACCATGTTCGCCCGGTCGCTCCGTAACGACGCGAAACCACTCGCCGTCATAATCCGCGCGGCACACCCATTCAGGCCACGGATATCCGCTCCGGACGGCTTCACACGCTCCACCATCGCGGACGCGGATCAGATATTCTGCTCCCTCGCACGAATTTCCGAGATTTCCCAGCGGTGCCTCTTCCCATCCGCCGAGCGAAAAACCGTCCGGAAGTTTTCGTTGCCACGAATCGAAAAACGAAGCACGCCACTCTTCGAGCCAGACATCCATCGGCTCGCAGAGCGCCACTATTCCGACGGGGAGTTCCGGCCCGAGACTCAGCTTCGGTCGGGGGGAAAATCCCTCCGTCTGTACAAAGCGGATTCCAGCACGTGTCGCGCTGCGGGAAAAGACCGCGGGCAGAGCGATATGCGGAATGAAACAGGCACGTCCCCGTTTTGAAAAAACGATACGAACCTTCAACATGACACGGCCCGCATCTTCTCGAGAATTCCACATCCGCGCCGTTCCCATCCACAGGCATTGCAGTCGCCGAAGCGGCAGTCGGGCGTCAGGCTCTCCTCCCTCGAACGTTCCCGTTCCCGCCAGAGAAAATCCCGGCTGACGCCGATATCGATGTGATCCCACGGGAATCGTTCGTCCCGGGGGCGCTCTCTCGCGACGTACCACTCGGGGTCGACGGCTTTCGCCTCGAAAGCGGCCTTCCAGATATCCGGCCGGAAGGTTTCCGTCCACCCGTCGAACCGGGCGCCATTTCTCCACGCCTCAAAGAGGACATCCGCAAGGCGCCTGTCCCCACGGGCGAATATTCCCTCGAGTCGCGTCTGTTCCCCTTCATGATACCGCACAGTAACACGGCGGTTCGAAACCAGCGATTTGATGAATCGCCCGCGCTCCGAAAGTTCGGCGACCGACGCCTGCCGTTCCCACTGAAAAGGCGTATGCGGTTTCGGAACGAAACCGGCTACCGACACCGCAATCTCGGCCCTTTTTCTGTGCTTTCGACCGATCTCGGCCGCGCGTTCGGCGATCTTCGCAATCCCTTCGAGATCCTCGCGGGTTTCCGTCGGCAAGCCCATCATGAAATAGAGCTTGATTCGTTCCCATCCGTGAGCGAACGCCGCTTCAAGTGTCGTTTCGATGTCATCCTCCGAAACACCCTTGTTGATGACGTTCCTCATGCGTTGGGTTCCGGCCTCGGGGGCAAACGTCAGCCCTCCCCGCTTCACGGGCTCGAGCGCCGCCGCGAGCTGAACGGAAAAGGCGTCCATTCTGAGACTCGGAAGGCTCAGCCTGACCCTGCGTTCTCTCAACGCGGGCTTCAACCGCTCCACGACATCTCCGAGAGCGCTAGAATCGCACGAGGCAAGAGACATGAGACCGATTTCCTCCCAGCCGGTCTTTTCCGTCCATCTGAGCGCCGCCTCCACGACTTCGTCGGCCGTGCGCTCCCTGATCGGTCGGTACAGCATCCCCGCCTGACAAAAACGACAGCCGCGCGTACACCCGCGAAACAGCTCTACCGGAACTCTGTCGTGAACGACGCTTGCCGAGGGGACCAGAAGTCCCTCGGAGGAAAACGCTCCCTTCATCGATTTCAGCGTGGCACGGCGGATCGGAAACAACTGCGACGAGCGAAGATCGCAACCGGCGGAATCGAAGGAAGCGACGGATCGTACGGGGAGATAGATCCCAGGGAGATCCGCGAGCGCATCGAGTTTTTCCGAACGGGAACAACCGACCGCGGCCGAGAGACGCTCCACGATGGCGGGGAGGGTGATTTCGCCGTCACCCATACAGACGGCGTCGAGGAACGGGGCCAGCGGTTCCGGCGTCATCGCTCCCGGACCTCCGGCGATGACGAGCGGATCATCGTCTCCCCTGTCTTTGGAAAAAAGAGGGATTCCTCCGAGATCCAGCATCGTCAGGATATTCGTGTAGCTCAGTTCGTACTGGAGCGTGAAGCCGACGACATCGAACCGGGAAAGGGAACGTCCCGTTTCGAGAGACGCAAGAGGAAGGCCGTGAAGGCGCAACTGTTCCTCCATATCGACCCATGGGCAATACACCCTTTCGACATCCGCCTCGTCGAGACTTTTGAGAAGAGGATACAGGATCTGGTAACCGACATAGCTCATACCGATCTCGTATACGTCGGGAAACGCGAGGCAAAAGCGGACAGTGGCATTCTTCTTTTCGGGAAGTCCGGCCCCCCACTCGCATCCGACATATCGTGACGGACGCCTGGTTTCCGAAAACAGGGGCCAATACGGGTCGTCAAAATCATTGAACGTCATGTCACTATGCTCCATTTCTCTCATTCGTAATTCTTTCGCGTCGTCCGATAGACGCTTGTCACAAGACCAAGCGCAGCCGATATCGCCACCAGAGAACTCCCTCCGTAACTGATGAACGGAAGGGGAAGACCGGTAACCGGAAGAACTCCCATGCTCATGCCGATTCCCTCCGTCATCTGAAACCAGATCCACGATGAGAGTACGACCACGAGAACCTTGGCGCGCGCATCCTTGCATCGGAGCCCTACATCTACGATTCTCCAGAACAAAAGGCTGAAGAGGAGCAAAAGCAGGGCAGTCCCGAGAAAACCGAATTCCTCGGAAAAAACGCTGAACGCAAAATCAGTATGCGGCTCGGGAAGGAAACGCAACTTACTCTGCAACCCTTGCATGAATCCCTTTCCCCAGAGCCCGCCCGACCCCACCGCGATACGGGACTGGATGACATTGTATCCCGCTCCGAGAGGATCGACGGAAGGATCGACAAAAACGAGGATCCGCATCTTTTGATACTCTTTGAGAAAGTGCCACCCGACCGGTAAGGACGCGAGGACGGCCGCGCAGATCCCCGCGAGAAACCTTTTCGGGGCTCCGGAGATGATAAGCCCGACGAAGATCATGAGAGCGTAAACAAGCGAACTTCCCATATCCGGCTGGAGCAGAACGAGAAGGCCGCTCATTCCCGCAAGAAGCGCCCCGGAAATAAGCGCCGTTACCGTGACCGGAGGATATCTGCAGAGATGTTTTGCGAGAAACAGGGCGAGAGCTATCTTCCCGATCTCCGAAGGCTGAAGACGCGCGGGGCCGAGGTAGAGCCAGCTCTGTGACCCTTTCACGGTCAAACCGACCACGAGGACGATAAAAAGAAGCCCCAGAAGACCCGCATAGATCGGGTATGCGAAATTCAGGAACCACCGGTATCCGATCACGTGAAAGGAAACGAACACACATGCGGCGATCAATCCCCAGAGAATTTGCCGAACGGCGAAAAAGGCACCCCGTCCCGCGACGCCTCCTCCGGCGCTGTAGACCGTCACAATGCCGATACAGAACAGACAAAGAGCGGGAACGAGACATAACCAGTCAATCGATCCCAGCTCTTCGAAGAAAACTGACTTGCGATCATCCATGTGTCCGTCCTACTCCTCGATTCTGGTCCCCCGTCTAACGCGTATTATCGGAATGTTGGCGACGAGAGCGACAGAACGATCCGCCCTGTCGAGATCCATTTCGATCTTTGAGGAGTCGATCTCCATGTACTTGGAGATGACCTCTATGAGATCCGCCCTGAGCGCGTTCAGCAATTCCGGCGAGATATCGGTCCTGTCGTGAATTAACACCAGTTGCAGGCGCTCCTTCGCAACAGCTCCCGATCCTTTTTTTCCGAACAGACGCTGAAAAAAATCTTTCATGAATACCCTCTCCGATCTCCCGTTACCGATTCATTCCGAACAGACGCCTGATTCCGGAGAGAAAACCGCCGTCACGCTGCTCTTCGAGCTTCATGAAAGGTATTTCCTTGCCGGTAATCCGGCCAGCGACATTTTTGAAAGCCTTTGACGCCGGCGACACGTCGGAAAACGTCAGTGGTTCGCCCTTGTTTGCCGATTTCACGACGCTCTCATCCTCAGGGACGATGCCGATCAGGGGAATGGCGAGAATATCAAGAACATCCTTGACGTCCAGCATTTCGCCTTCGCGGACGAGATGGGGGCGCAGGCGGTTGATGATGAGACGGATCGGGCTCTTCCCCATGGACTCAAGCATTCCGATGATCCTGTCGGCATCGCGAACGGCCGGAACTTCAGGCGTCGTTACGACGATTCCTTCGTCAGCGCCTATCGCCGCGTTACGAAAACCCGCTTCGATCCCGGCCGGACTGTCGACTAGGATAAAATCGAAATCCGCGCGGAGCATCGCAACGAGATCGGCCATCTGCTCCTGCGAGACCGCGTCCTTTGTCCTCGTCTGAGCCGCCGGAAGCAGATACAGTGAATCGACGCGCTTGTCCCTGACGAGGGCCTGCTGAAGACGGCAGGTTCCTTCGATCACGTCGACGAACGTATAGACAATCCTGTTCTCGAGTCCCATCATGACGTCGAGATTCCGCAACCCGATGTCCGCGTCGATGGCGACGACTTTGAACCCACTCCGCGCGAGGGCGACAGAAATATTCGCCGTCGTGGTCGTTTTTCCGACGCCGCCCTTTCCGGACGTCACAACAATGACACGTGCAGCCACTTCTTCCCACCCCGTTTCGGCAATTCTCCGTTATATTTTCAACTCTCTCACAATCAGGGA
>CALFXN010000417.1 GCA_937957815.1 uncultured Synergistales bacterium | reverse complement strand
GGTCATCATCAACGTCGATCTTGCCGTCTTCAACCTCATCCCGATCCCACCGCTCGACGGATCGAAAATCGTCTATACGTTCCTGCCGCCGTCGTTGATGGAAAAGTATTTCTGGCTCGAGCGTTACGGTTTTTTCGTCCTGATCATCCTGCTTTCCCTCGGCGTCATCCAGGCGATCATGAATCCGATCGTTTTCTTTCTCCTGCGAGTCATTCTCTTTTAGTTCCGGGAAGACGCCATGAGAGTGCTTCTGACGAACGACGACGGTATTCACGCTCCCGGAATAACGACGTGTGCGAATACCCTTTTCTCCCTCGGACATGAGGTCCACGTCGTCGCTCCCGACCGCGAGCGGAGCAGCATCGGACACGCCGTGACGCTTACCCGGCCGATCTGTCTCAGACCTCCCCACGAAAGGGGGGCGTATGTTCCCGGACTCGACCTCCTTGCCTGCGACGGTACGCCGTCCGATTGTGTCGTCCTCGGCGTCGAAACGATCGCGCCGGAGACGGAGATCGTCGTCTCGGGAATCAACCGCGGGCCGAATCTCGGGGACGACCTGACATATTCCGGAACCGTTTCCGCGGCGATGGAAGGCGCCATCCTCGGCAAACCGGCGCTGGCGGTCTCCCTGAACTGCGGACAGCGGGAGCATACGTCGCATTACGAGTCGGCGGGCCGCGTCTGCGCGGAAATCCTCCGGCTCCTTTCCCGCTTCTTCCTCCATCCCGGTCTTCTGCTGAACGTGAACGTTCCGAACCTTCCGCTTGGCGATATCAGGGGGGTACGCGTCACCCGGAAGGGCGTCCGCCTGTACGAGGAAAAGGTTTCGTCGCTGAATTCTCCGGAGGGGACGCTCTGCTTCTGGGTGTCGGGCCGCCCCGCCGACAGACTCGAAGAGGAAGGGAGCGACGTCTGGGCCGTCGCGAACGGCTATGTCTCGGTGACGCCGATCCATATGGATATGACACACTTCCCGTCTCTCGACGGGCTCCGGGAAACCGGAGTCGAAACAATAAACTTTTTATCATAGTCCAGATCGGCAGTTGACAATAGTTTATTCCGTGCTATAATACCCACAAATGTCGTAAAGGCGATGAACGGGAGGAGTACCCGCCTGTGTGCGTCCAGAGAGAAGGGTCCAGGCTGCGAACCCTTTCGTTACTGGGTGGGGAACGTGTCCGTGAGCCTGTTCCGAAGAAAGGCCGCAAGGCCATGAAGGAACGCAGGACGAGAGGGCGACTTCATGTCGCCAAGATGGGTGGTACCGCGGGCAAGGCCCGTCCCTTCAGGGACGGGCCTTTTATCGTTCGAAATCAGGGGAGGATTGCAGATGGGCGACAAAGGAAAGGTAGTTCTCGCGTACAGCGGCGGTCTGGATACGTCCGTGGCGACGATGTGGCTCACGGAACAGGGATACGATGTTGTCACGATGACGGCCGATGTCGGCCAGAAGGAAGTCGATCTCGAGGCTTCGAAGAACAAGGCGCTTCACAGCGGAGCTGTCAAGGCGTACATCATGGATCTCCGGAAGCAGTTCGTGGATCAGTTCGTCTGGCCGGCACTCAAGGCCAACGGAATGTATCAGGGAACCTACCCGCTGAACTCGGCGCTTTCCCGGCCCCTGATCGCGCAGACGCTCGCGACCATAGCGAAAAAGGAAGGCGCCGTTGCTGTTGCCCACGGATGCACCGGCAAGGGACAGGACCAGGTACGGATCGAAGTCTGCACGAACGCGCTCGATCCGAAACTTCAGGTGCTTGCCCCGGTGCGGGACTGGCATTTCAGTCGCGAGGCGGAGATCGCCTACGCGAAGGAACACGGCATTCCGCTCTCGATCACGGCCAAATCGCCCTACAGCATCGATGAGAACATGTGGGGGCGATCGATCGAATGCGGAGCGCTCG
>CALFXN010000416.1 GCA_937957815.1 uncultured Synergistales bacterium | reverse complement strand
GGACGATCCCGACCCAGTCTCCCGGGATCCGCACTTTTACGCTCCCGTTCCGGGTGGCACAGGGAGGGACCTTGTATCTGATCCTCTCCTTCCACGGGTAGCCGGGACTTTTTTTCGATGCGGACGGGCAAATGAAACGGGCGGAGCTCCCCTGCGGGAGGATCCGCCCGTTTTTGTCCGGTGAGACAGGTCCGGAGGTCTATCTGGAGAGCGTTTCTCCCTCGGTGGCGGCGACGACGCTCGCGACGCACGAGTCGCCCGTGACGTTGATGCACGTCCGGGCCATGTCGAGAACGGCGTCGATTCCCGCGACGAGGGCGACCCCTTCGATCGGAAGCCCGACTGCGGTCAGGACGAGCGTGAGCATGATGAGTCCGGCGCCGGGAACGCCGGCCGTTCCGATCGATGCGAGCGTCGCAGTGAGCACGATGTTCGCCTGCGCCCCGAGCGACAAGGGGATTCCGTAGGCCTGTGCGACGAAGAGCGCGCAGACGCCCTGGTAGAGAGCCGTGCCGTCCATGTTGATCGTCGCTCCGAGCGGAAGGACGAACGAGGAGATCTTTTCGGAGATCCCGAGGTTTTCCTTCGCGCATCGCATGGTGATCGGAAGGGTCGCTGAGCTTGAACGCGTGACGAACGCCGTCAGCATGGATTCCTTCACGCCCGAGAAGAACCACATCGGCGAACGGCGCGCGACGACGGTCACGAGGCCCGAGTAGACGACGAGGGCATGGAGCGCGCAACCGACATAGACGGCGACGATGACCTTCGCAAACGGCGCGAGAACGGACAGGCCGTATTTCGACACCGTCACCGCGATCAGCGCGAAGACGCCGTACGGAGCGACCATCATGACCATTCCCGTGAGCTTGTACATCGTTTCCGCGACGGAATCGAAGAACGCGATGACGGGTTTGCCCTTGTCTCCCGCGAGGATCGCCGCGACGCCGAAGAAGAGCGCGAAGACGATGATCTGGAGCATGTCGCCTTCGACGATCGCCTTGAGCGGGTTGCCCGGGAAGAGGTTCAGGATGACGTCGGCGATCGCGGGGGCGGCCTTCGGCTGCGCCTTGGCGACGTCCGTCAGGGCCATGCCGACGCCCGGCTGGATGAAGTTTCCGAGCGAGAGCCCGATGACGATGGCGACGGCCGTCGTGATGAGATAGAGGAATATCGTCTTGCCGCCGATGCGTCCGAGCGACCGCGGGTCGCCGATCGAGGCGGTGCCGACGACGAGACTCGAGAACACGAGTGGGACGATGAGCATCTTGAGCAGAGAGATGAAAA
>CALFXN010000415.1 GCA_937957815.1 uncultured Synergistales bacterium | reverse complement strand
TGCCTGCGACGCCGGGTGGGAGCGGTCATCGCGCGCGACATGCAGATCATCAGCACCGGGTACAACGGAGCTCCGAAGGGGTTGCCGCACTGCGGCGAGGTCGGATGTCTCAGGGAACTCATGGGGATTCCGTCCGGCGAGCGGCACGAAATCTGCCGCGGGTCGCACGCGGAGATCAACGCAATCGTTCAGGCGGCCGCCGTCGGAACGCCCACGGCCGGCGCGACGATCTACTGTACGCACGAACCCTGCTCGTTCTGCACGAAGGCCGTCATCAACGCGGGAATCCGGCGTATCGTGTTCGCTCTGTCCTATCCGGACCCGCTGGCAGTCGAGTTGCGCTCGCAGGCGGCGATCGATGTCTCGCGTCTTCAGGAAGACATTCTCGACACGATGGCTCCGTGCCTCGGGAGTATGGCGGAAAACGAAAAACAAAATACGTAAAAATACACGGGGAGGGGGAAAACATATGGAACTTTCACGATCCGCAGCGATGGAGCTTCTCCGGAAACACAACAAGGACGAAGGCCATATCCGGCATGCTCTGGCAGTCGAGGCGACGATGCGCTGGTTCGCCCGGGAGGCCGGGGCAGACGAGGAACTCTGGGGAATGGCGGGACTCCTTCACGACATCGACTGGGAGAAGATGCAGGCGACACCTCATCTTCACACGAAGGAAGGGGCGGCGTGGCTTCGCGCGGAGGGGTATCCCGAGGAAATCGCGCGTGCGGTCGAGGCGCACGGATGGGGCCTCTGTTCGGACGTCGAACCGAAGAGCGATATGGAAAAGACGCTGTTCACGATCGACGAACTCACGGGGATGGTCATCACGGCGGCGCTCGTACGTCCGAGCCGATCGCTTGCGGATCTCGAAGTCAAGTCGGTGAAGAAGAAGTGGAAGGACAAGGCGTTCGCGCGGGGCGTCGACCGGGAACTGATCCTGAAGGGCGCGGGTATGATGGGTATGGAGCTCGACGACCTCATCCTGGGTGTCATCGAGGCGATGCGTCCTGTAGAGAAGGATCTCGGGCTCGGACTGCCGGGATAAGGCCGTTGCCCGAGAGCCGCGGACTCTCCCGGGCCGGACGTCGGTATGATGGCGGATGCTCCCGTGGGGTATGGTTGCTACCATTGGGGGCACGAAACGCATACATGAGCGGGAGGGGCGTCCATGACGATACGGGTACTGCTTGCGGATGATCATCCGCTGACACGGGCCGGACTGTCGGCATATCTTCGGAAGGAAAACGGAATCGAGCTGGTCGGGGAGGCTGAGGACGGTATCTCTGCATGGGAGATGGTGTCGAGGCTTGCCCCCGACGTGTTGCTCCTCGATATCCGGATGCCCGGTGCGGACGGGGTGACGGTTGCGAGACAGATCAAGGAAGCCGGTCTTCCGGTCTCCGTCATCATGCTCACGTCCTACGACGCACAGCAGTACGTCCTGGCGTCGCTCAGGGCTGGAGCTCGCGGGTTCGTCCTGAAGACGGTGACGCCGGAGAATCTGGCGCGCGCGATCCAGACGGTCGCCAGAGGGGGACTCTATCTCGATCCCGAAGTGGCGTCCGCCGTCGGTGACCGTGATTTCGCCCCGGAGCCCCTGTCGGCGCGTGAGCGGGAGGTCCTCATCCTCGCTTCGAAGGGACTGTCGAGCAAAGAGGTCGCCTCGGATCTGTTCATCAGCGAACGGACCGTCCAGACGCATCTCGCGTCGATCTACGACAAGCTCGGCGCGCGCAACAAGACGGAAGCGCTTCTGCTCGCGCTGAAATACGGCGTCGTGACCCTCGAGGAATTGCTTGAATGAGGCGACACCTCCTCGTCGTACTCACGCTGTCGATTCTTCTGCCCATGTTCGCGGTGCTTCTCGTCTCCGGTTTCGGTCTCGTGCATCACCAGTGGGCGGTCGAATTCGTCGCGCGTTCCTACGTCGAGGACCTTGCGGAAAACGTGGCGTCCCGGATCAGTCGGGACGCCGGTCCGTACTTGTTCTCGGATATGAATCGTTTCCGCATCTTCTCCTGGGGGCCGTCGCTTCCCGGGTGGGTCGCCGTCCTCGCGGCAGACGGCAAAGTCCTCATGGCGTCGCCGGGCGTCCGGAATCTCGCGGCGCTCTGGCGGCCCGAGCTTCCTTTCGGAAAGGCCGTCGAGATCCGCGACAAACAGGGGGAACGCTACACGATCGCGGTCTATCCGGTCGACGAGGGGTCCCGCTATGTCGTCGCGGCCGTCGCCTGGAACCAGCTCCTCGGTCCACTCGTCAGGATCGGGCATCTCTGGCCGATCCTCATCGTCCTCATGACGCTGGCGAGCCTTCTCGCGATCTGGGCGCTCTGGCGCTGGCTCATCGCGCCGATGCGGACCCTCGACACGGAGATTTCGTCCCTGCAGTGGGGCAGGGATCTTCCGAGAGCGGACGACCCGCAGGCGGTGCTCGAAGTCGGACGGATCAGGCGCGCGCTCTTCCGCCTCGCGAACGCCGCGATCGAGCGCAACGATCTCAGGAACAGGTACGTGACGGATATCGTCCGCGTCCAGGAGGACGAAAAGCGACGCATCGCCCGGGAGCTCCACGACGGCCCGCTCCAGGATATCACGGCGATGATCCAGCAGGTGCGTCTCTACAGGATGCCCGGAGTCGAGGAAGAGCGCGCCCGCCATCTGAGTCTCGTCGAAGAAACGGCGCACTCGGCGGTCCGCGAACTTCGGGCGATGTGCGACGAACTGTCGCCTCCCTGGCTCGAACTCGGAGTCGCGGCGGCGATGACGGGGCTTGCCGACCGGCTTTCCCGGACGTTTGGGGTCCAGGTCGTCGTCGAAGCGGATGAAACCGTGGAGACGACGTCCGAGCGGGTGCTCGCGATTTTCAGGATCCTTCAGGAAGCAGTTTCGAACGCCGTCCGTCACGGAAACGCGACCGAGATCACGGCCGAGATCGGGCGCGAAAACGGGGGGATCCGGTACACGATCCGCGACAACGGAACCGGGTTCACGCCGGACCTCGACTTCGAACACCTGCGGGTCCAGGGACACCGGGGGCTCGCGAATATGATGGAGCGCATGACGCTGCTCGATGGAACCATGGCGATCGAATCGGAGGCCGGATCCGGGACGCTTCTCGTCTTCCGCTTTCCGGACCGGCCGCCCGGAAGATCGACGGACGATCCCGCGGAAGGGATCCGAAGGGAGGAGAGCCCGAGAGCCGGGAATGGCAGATCGGAACAGCATCGTGTAGGGAAAGAGTGTAGATCTCGGCGGTCGCCGTATCA
>CALFXN010000414.1 GCA_937957815.1 uncultured Synergistales bacterium | reverse complement strand
CGCGCCGGAGACGGACTGGTACGTGCTCACGACGATCGACCGGCCGCCGAACCGCGAGTGGACGTTCGACAGCGACAGCACCATCTGGATCGTCGAGCAGTTCGGGTTCGCCACGATGCCCCGGTAGCCCGCGAGCAGCGGGCCGTTGATCTCCGGTACGACGAGCGGAACGGCCGGATCCATCCGGAACGCCGACGAGTTGTCGATCACGACCGACCCCGCCTCGGCCGCGACGGGTGCGAATTCCCTCGACACGGTTGCCCCCGCGGAAAACAGAAGATAGTCGTACCCGGCTTTCATGGATTTTTTCGTCAGCTCTTTCACCGCGAGTTTCTTTCCGTTGAAGGCAACTTCAGTCCCCGCACTCTTCGCCGACGCAAAAAGATCCAGTTCGTCGGGGAAAACGCGCTGCTCCTCGAGCACGCGCGTCATCATGCGCCCCACTTCGCCCGTCGCTCCGACCACCGCTGCACGCATCTCGCATTCCTCCCTCTGCTGTCCGACCTGACGGTCAGTAAAAAAAGAGGCCCGTCCCCGAAGGGACGAGCCTCTTGTGAAAAGCCCGCGGTGCCACCCTGCTGACGCCATGCCGGAGGCATGACGACTCTCGAACCCCGTGACGTGGGATCAGACCGGGAACGTACTTCACCCCCCTTGCGGGGCTTTCCGTTCCGGCTCACCGCGCTTTGGGCCACCGGGAATTCTCGAGGACGCCTTTCAGCCGCTGAACGTCCATCTCTGTCGAAAAGTTCCTCCCTCGGCATCGCGGATCATCGCCGTTCCGCATATCGAATTGCGGGGATTGTACAGATTCATTCGGAAAATGTCAAGGAATCTTTCGCAAGTTTTTTCGTGCCGACCAGCAAATGCCTTCAGACTTGCTTCCCAAGGCTCAAGCGATATGCATCTCCGGTCCTGAACCGCGAAAGCGCCCGAAGAAGACCGCTCGCATCCTCTTCGAGAGACCGGGATTCTCCCGCAGTCATCCGCGATGCTGCCGACACCTCGACGGCCGCGTCGCGGATCGCATCGACGGATTCCGTTTCTTCCTCGGTGGACTTCGTCAGGCGATCGATCCCGGCGCTCGCCTGTTCGCTCGCGGCGGCCTGCTCCTCTGCGGACGCCGCGATGCTCCGGATCCTGTCAGCGGTGCGCGCGAAGTCTCCGGATTCGCCCGCATCTCAGTTCCCTTGCCGACTGCGCCCGATCAGAGATCCAGCGTCACCCTGACGCCAAAGTCCTCATAGATTTCCGATTTGCTCCTTTTTATCCGCGTCGCATCACCGATGATGTCGACCTCTTCATCGAAAGCCGTATAGATTGTGTCATCGTTGAAAGTGATTTCGATCGCGCCGCACGCCGCTTCGTTCTTCTTGAAAAAGAGCGTGAGCTCGTACGCGACGCACCCGTCGGAAAGGATCGTCGCCCTGAAATCTTTCGCGTTTCCGAACGCAACCTTCTTCCCGTTGACGCGAACTTTGGTGAAATACCCGACGTCCCGGGCCCCGTCGAAGAAATCGCGGCGAACCGCCTCGTTTTCCGACGCGCTGAACTTCCCGTTCCGATCCCTGTCGCACCCGCCTGTAACTTCTTCGCTCCACCACTCGTCCCACTTCCATCTGACGTGAATTCCGGCGACTTCGTTTCCCGTGAATACGAGCCCTACGCCGGCGTTGATGAAAAGGTGCGGATGCGCGGCGGCCGGATGAGAAGCGATCATCAAACACAGCAGCAACGCAAGGAGAGTCTGTCGCACGGAGAACGGCTCCTACAGGAGAATGCTCGAAACCATCAGAAGACCGATCGAGATGACAAGGGCAAGGGACAGATACTCGAGCACGGACGTGATAACCATCCCGTCGCCGGATCCGTCGAGCGAGCGAAGAACGCGCTCCCTGCCGTAAATCGTCAGCACCCCGATCGCGCCGAGGAGCAGGAACATCCCGAGCGAAATTCCGAGAACCGAGATCAGCCCCGGCGCGATGATTCCGTGCGCGATCGAGAACATCATGATCAACATGGCCGCCGGACACGGCACGATCCCCGCCAGGAGACCAAGCAACACGGGATTGTCGACGCGCGACGCATGCGATTCGTTGTCGCCCCGTCCCGTATATTTCCGGAACAGGAGAATGGATCCGATGATCGCAATCGCGACGCCGCTTGCGACGATGAAATACCCTTGCATTTTGATTTTGAAAAACGCTCCGGCCCCTTTCAGAAGCATCGCGAAAAGAAACGAGAACGCGATGGCGCCGACCGTATGAACCGAAGAGATGATCCCCGCAAGAAGGAACGCCTGTTTCCACGATTGTCGCCTGCGCAGAAAGTACGCGACGACAAGCGCCTTTCCGTGTCCCGGACCTGCGGCATGGACGAGTCCGTAAAGAAACGAAACGCCGCCGAAGGCAAGGAGCGCGCCGGGCGCCGGATTTTCCCGGATTCCCCGCAATCCCGAGCGGACAAGTCCGTCGAAGTAGCGCACCATTGAGACGAACGCACGCGAGACCTCCGGATGCGATCGGACCGCGAAAAACACTCCGACGGCCAGAAGCGCGAGTCCAACGGACGCAATGCGTTTTCCCCCGGTTCCGGGAGCCGCCTTTTTTCCGAAAGCGTTCGGAATCCCATTCTCGGAGCGGGCTGTCGTCTCTTCCGTATCCTTCATCTGCATTTACAACTACCTCCCTATGGCGTCCAGCGCGCGGAAACCGCACCGGCCTGATTCCCGGGGATCAGTTTCTTTGAACGGAAGACTCTCCGGAAAACACCCGGTGTATTATGCCTGAAACTCAAATTGGTGCAAACGGATGTTCGGCGTATCTTCCGGAAAAACGCGGTTCCGCCGATCGCTCTCCGGATTCGGCGAAACGCCGCGCGGGGGCTTGCGCATTCCAAGAATGTTTGATATATAAAACTTGTCGATCGTACGACAAGGAGGACGAGAGCAATGGCGTCATCGCCACACGCAACCACATCGGAGAAGATGTCGCGGGGAACGTGCCGGTCCGACCGAGTGCGCTCCCTGGTTCTCGAGGCCGGGGCGAAGCTCTTTTCGCGGCGCGGGTTCGCCGGAACCTCGTTTCGCAACCTGTCAGCGGAATCCGGGATCTCCGTCGGTCTCATACAGTATCACTTCGGAACGAAGGAAAAACTCTACGAAGCCGTCCGGGAACACGTTTTCTCCGAATACCTCCGCGCGCAGAGGCCGCAGTTCGACCTGCCGCAGGAAGAATTCGACCTGTTCATCAGGGGCGGACTCGCCGGATACTTCCGGTTTCTGGATTCGCATCCCGAGTGGATGCGTCTCATGGAATGGGGGATCCTCGAGGGAAACGGCGCTCCATGGCCCGGGGAAGAAGAGCTTATGGACGCCCTCGCGGGACGCGGA
>CALFXN010000413.1 GCA_937957815.1 uncultured Synergistales bacterium | reverse complement strand
GGGTCTATTGTTTAACTCGGCGTTGAGTTCGCTGCCGTCGGCAGTTCGCGAACGTCCTCGGGCTTGAGATTGCATGCGATGGATATGGTGAAACCGGCCGACGAGAGGTCAGCCTCCTGGCCGTACTCTTCCTTCATCCGAGATGGATACCCCCTGATATCGCGCATCGTACCCGCTCGTGCGAGCGGGGCGTTCCGGTGTTCGTCGCGATGGTTCCGACTGTCCCCTCTGTGCCGGGATACGTTGAGAAGCGAATGCGCGTATCCATCAATCCCTCCTCGGGGCACCGGTTCCGCGGACCTTGAATTTCCGGGGGGATCGTCTGTCGGTTCCCGGCGGTTCCGGTGCGATGAAAGAATGAGGCCCTTTCTTTCGCGGATTATATGTCTTTCCTGCAGGAATACAAGTGGGGAAAATATGGCTTCTGGTGCGGGTTTTTCAGAAAACGCGACATTCGGCGCGAAGGAGAAAACAGGGAGGGGATTCCACCCGTTTCCGGCGAAATCCCCTGAGGACGGAACGGTTACTTCTGAGCGGAACGGATTCCGAGAAGCCTGCCGAGAAACCGCTCCATGGCGCGGTAGAAGTCGAAGCGATTTTCCTCGTTCGAGAAGCCGTGCCCTTCGTTGTCCTTGACCATGTAATCGACGGGAATGCCGCGGGAACGCAGCGCCTCAACGATCTGATCCGACTCGGCCTTCTTGACGCGGGGATCGTTCGCCCCCTGGGCGACGAGCAGCGGAACCCTGATCCGGTCGGCCGAGAACAACGGCGATACGTTCCTGAGAAGATCGCGGTCCTTCTCCGGGTGTCCGACCTGTTCGTAGAACATCTCCCGGACTGGCTCCCAGTACGGGGGAATCGACGCGAGCAGCGTGAAGATGTTGGAAACGCCGACGTAGTCGACGCCGCAACAGTAGAGATCCGGTGTGAAGGCCAGTCCCGCGAGCACTGCGTAGCCGCCGTACGACGCGCCATAGATCGCGATCCGCTTCGGGTCCGCGATCCTCTGCTTCACGAGCCACTGGACTCCGTCCGTGATGTCGTCCTGCATCGCGCGCCCCCATTGTTTGAAGCCCGCCTGCCAGAACGCCTTGCCGTAGCCCGTCGATCCCCTGAAGTTCATCTGCAGGACGGCAGCGCCGCGGTTTGCGAGAAACTGGACCTCCGGGTCGAATCCCCATGAATCCCTGGCCCACGGCCCCCCGTGAGGCAGGATGACGACGGGCAGGTTTTTCGGTTCCGTGTCGAGCGGGAGCGTAAGGTATCCGCGAATTTTCAGGCCGTCGCGCGCCGTGTATTCGACCGGCCGCATTCCGGCCATTTCGTCTTCCCTGAGCCAGGGGCCGAGGTCGGCGAGCTTCTCGAGCCGCTTTGCGGACGCGTCGTAGAACCAGTAGGTCCCGAGATCCCTGTCTCCGTGCGTTACGACGAGCCAGCGCGTTTCGTCCCTGCTCCGGTCGACGACGGAGACCTCCTTGTCGGGAAGCCGGGATTCGAGCTCTTTCTGGAGGTTTTTCCGCTCCTCGTCGAAGAAGGTGATGTGGATCTTGTCCGTGACATACGTCACGCCGGTGAGGACATGACGTTTTTTCGACCAGAGCAGGCCGCCGACATCGACCTCGGGGTGCTCGAAGACGAGCTTGCCGAGCTTCGCGAGCTTCGGGTCGTACTCGTAGACGGCGAGTTTGTCCCGTCCGAGGTTCGACGCGACGAAGAGCCGGGTGTCGTCGAACGAGAAGAGAAGCGGATTCAGGCTGTCCCTGAAGTTTGTCGTCAGAATCGTGGTGAACGGTTCGTTTTCCCTTTCGCGATAGAGGAGGCTCGTATTGACGCCGTCCGTGGAGATCGCGATTCGCAGTCTGCCGGCGTGGTCGGTCATCCAGCCCGTGATATTCCCGGGGTTTTCCGCGATCATCGACATCTCGCCCGTATGGATATTGAGGCGGTACACGTCGAAAACGCGGTTGTCGCGCCTGTTCAGGCCGACAAGCATCTCGTCGGGATTGTCCTCGAGGTCGTCGACGATCGACGCGCGAACGCCCGGGAAGGGCGTGAGTTCCTTGAGGTTGGAGCCGTCCGTGTTGACCGCGAAGACGTGGTAATTCTCGTCGCCGCCGTTGTCCTGCAGGAAGACGATCCGGCTGTCGCTGGCCCAGAAGAACGCCGCGATATTTCTCGCCGTGGC
>CALFXN010000412.1 GCA_937957815.1 uncultured Synergistales bacterium | reverse complement strand
CGGCGCCGCATCCCACATCGAGAAGCCTCGCCCCCGCCCCGACGCCCGCGAGATCGCAGGCCCTTTCCGTCAGGCGCAGGCCTCCGGGACGGAGCGTCATGCCGTGCAGTCTCGCCGCGTCCGCGGGATCACTTGTCCTCAAGCGCCTGCTCGACCTCGGCCATCTTCCCGAGAGCGACCGATTCCGGGAGAAAGAACTGTCCGCACTTCGGACAGCACGGAAGCTCGACGCGGAAGGTCGCCCCCTGGTACGAAAGCGGGGCTTCGCGCATCACGAGCGCTTCGTTGCAGGCGAAGCACGTCCACTCTTCGGAAACGGCGAGTTCCCGCCGGACATCGCTATTGTTTGCGACCATCGTCCTCCTCCTCCCCGACCCGCATCCTGTGGCTGTAGGCGCGCACGACCCGGAACGCGCCCCCCTCGGGCTCGTACTCGCACCAGACGGTCACCGTCCCGACGCGACGGCTCGCGAGAAAGCGCCCCGAGGATCGGTGCAGAAACTTCCGCCCCGTCCGCTCCGCCGTCTCGACGACCGACTCGATATCCTCGCGAAGGATCCATCGGCGATCGATGACCGCCTCGACCTCGCCGGAAAACAGCACGCGAACGGCCGACTCACGCATCGCCACACGCTCCCCCCAGACGGTCCGCAGCAGTTCCGCCCGGAGTGCCCGTCTGCGGTCGCGCCTGTCCGACCAGCTCGGACACGGACGCGGGACGAGTTCTTCGGGGTGACGCGCGAACAGGATGTCGAGAAGATGATACGCCTCCGCGCCGGTTCGCGCGAACAGATCGCGGCACATCGCGCAATAGGTGACGACGCGGGCGCCGTCGGCAGCCCGGCGCGCGAATGCCTCGGCGACGGGGGGATTCGCGAAGGTCACCAGCCCCCCGTATCCACAGCACTCCGCCTGAGACGCGTCGCTCCGCGCAGCTTCCGGAAGTCCCCGGAGCCGAAGGAGTTCCCGGACATCGACGCGCGTCCGCGCGTCGCCGCGGGCCGGACAGGGATCTCTGAGCGTCAGGCCACCCATTCCCGCGAGCGTTCCGGCGGGCGCTTCCGCGACGGGAAGGCCGTATTCGCGCATCACGCTCCAGAGCGACCGGAGCGAGTCTTCGGGCAGGATATTCCGGAGTTCGCGCATACACGAGGGACAGGCGGTCACGAGGACGGGACACCCCATCGCCTCCCATGCCCCGAGCAGCGCGCCGCGCTCCGCGTTCGCGAGATCGTCGCGTCCGGCCCAGCTTCCGATCGCACCGCAGCATCGCAGCAGGATGCCGACACCCGCTCCGTCGGAAGACGGGAGGCACTCTCTGAGGTACGCGTAGGCGCGGAACACGAGCGACGGGTCGGACGCACCGAGCTGACAGCCAGGAAAGAAGAGCCACGCGGAGCGTTCCGTCCCGGGTTCGTTCCTGCAAAGAGAGAACTCCTCCGAACCGCTCGATTCCATGTCGCGCAACGCGAAGTCGTGCGCCGATGTCGGCATCTTCTTCATGGCGACGAGCGCGCGTCTCGCCTCGAGACAGACCGCCCCCATGTCGAGCGCGTTCGGACAGACGTCGGCGCACAGTCCGCAGATGGCGCACGAGTTGATCATGCGGCTCGCGGTCCGGTTTCCCATGACGATGGCGAGGTTGTTGTAGATGGTTCGGATGTGGAGCTTCGGATACGACCCGTAATGGTCAAGAAAGGGGCACCGCTTCACACACTCGAGACATGAACACTGGATGCATCTCCGCGCCTCGGCGGCGGCTTCGTCCCCGTCGTAGCGCTCCCCCTCGGCCGGAGCGATCGCTTCCGCGCGTTCGACGCCGTCGAGCGACGTGAAGAGCCTCGTTTCCGTCGCTGTCTCCCTCTCGCGCGAGGCGGACAGCGACGCGTTCTGGAGGAAACGGTCGATCGAAATCGCCGCCCGCTTCCCCCACGAGAGCCGCGTGACCGGGGAAAGAGCCGCCCGCTCCGGAGGGGCGAAAACGCCGGGAATCGCCGTGAGCAGCGTCAGGACGTCTCCGGCCGCATCCGCGACAAAGCGGGGATCGGCGAGGAACGCCGCGTCCCACTCAGCGTTCGGCGGAAGCTCCGCGCGCGCTCCGGTCCGGACGGTCACCGTCTCCGGAAGCGACGCGACCGCTTCCTCGAGAACATTCGCGGGGAGGATCGCACCGGGGAGTCCGAGAAGCTCTCCCCCCACGCGGTCCTCCGGAACGAGAAGCGTGACCGCATACCCCTTCCGCCCGAGTTCCT
>CALFXN010000411.1 GCA_937957815.1 uncultured Synergistales bacterium | reverse complement strand
TCCCATGACGATCGGGAAGACCGCCGGGAGCGGAAGCGCTCCCGCCGTCGCGAGAGCGACCGCGAGTGCCATGACGGCGGAACTGCTCTGGAGGACCCCGGTCGTGGCGAGGGCCGCGAGTCCCGTGAGAACAGGTTTTTTCGCGACGCGGGCCGCGAGTTCACCGAAGCGCGGGTCGGCGAGGAGCGGTCCGACGCCGAGTTGGAGCACGAACATTCCGAGCAGCACGAGCGACAACCCCCGAAGGATGTATCCCGTCCTCTTCATCGTGACGCCACCGAAGCGCGTCATGAGCAGGCTTGCGGCCAGAAGCAGCGGAGAGAACGCAACGGTGTTCAGACTCAGGAGAATGGTCACGAACGTGCCGCCGACGCTCACACCCATCATGACGACGACCGACCCCGCGAAGGTGAGCATCCCGACATCCACGAAGCCGATCGCGAACGACGTCGCCACGGTGCTCCCCTGCGCGATGGCGGCCAGAATCACTCCGAATACGAAGGCCATCGACTTGCGGCGCGTGAAGCGGACCATCAGCTCAAGGGATTGCCCTCCGACATTGGAGGCGAAGGCGCTCGTGGATTCCTCCAGCCCGTACAGAAAGAGCGCGAGCCCTCCGAGTATGTTGATGACGTCGAACAGGTGTCCCGTCACGCGGCTCCTCCGGCTCCCTTCCGGGACGACGGGGATTTCCTGCCCCTGAGGTACGGAACGAGGACGGACGCGAACGCGAGAGTCAGGAGCGCGAGCGACAGCGGACGGCTGAAGAACAGGCCGGGGCCGCCCATCATGATGGTGGTCCGGAGGTTCTGTTCGATCATGGTTCCGAGGATCATCCCGAGGACGACCGGCGAGACCGGGACGTCGTACCGCGTGAGGATCCATCCGATGACGCCGAACGCGAGGCAGACGCCGACGTCGAACATCGACGAACGGACCGCGAAGCTCCCGATGAATGAAAAAGCGAGGATCATCGGATAGAGGGCGCGCTTCGGGATCAGGGCCGTGCGGATCCAGAGGCGCGCCCCGAGAAGCCCGAGGATGAGGATGAAGATGTTCGCGACGAACAGGCTCGAGAAGAGCGTATAGACGATCTCGGGGTGTTTCGTGAAGAGTTCCGGCCCCGGCTGGAGTTCGTGGATCATGAGGGCGCCGAGGAGGACGGCCGCCGACGAGCTGCCCGGAATTCCGAGCGTGAGCAGCGGCACGAGGGCGCCGCCGACGGACGCGCTGTTCGACGCCTCGGCCGCGGCGACGCCGAAGGGCGTCCCCTTGCCGAAGCTGTCCGGGTCATTGCTGACGCGTTTCTCGACGTCGTAGGCGATGAACGACGCGATGGTTCCGCCCGCGCCGGGGAAGATCCCGATCACGGTGCCGATGATTCCCGCCCGGAGCATGGCGTACTTGAGCTTCAGATAGTCGCGGACGCTGGGCCACGGGGATTTGTCCTTGTCGGGAACGACGGACGGCGCGTTCACTTCGCCCGATTCGATGCAGGAGAAGACCTCGCTGAGCGCGAAGAGGCCGATCAGGACGGGGATGAACGAGAAGCCGTCGTAGAGTCGGACGATGTCGAACGTGAACCGGCTGACGCCGCTCAGGGGATCGAGTCCGATCGTGTTCAGGAGAAGGCCGAGAAGCACGGCGACGAACGATTCGAGCCAGCGGCCGCCGCCGAGCGAGGCGATCGTCGACAGACCGAGGACCGCGAGCGCGAAGTATTCCGCGGGCCAGAACTTGAGCGCGAGCCTCGCGAGCGGCCCCGAGAAGAGGATCAGGATGACGATTCCGACGAATCCGCCGACGACCGAGGCGATCAGCGAGACACCGAGCCCGGTGCCGGCCTGCCCCTTCCGGGTCAGCGGGTACCCGTCGAAGGCCGTGACGACGGCAGACGGCGTTCCGGGCGTGTTGATCATGACCGCCGTGATCGAGCCGCCGTAGTTCGCGGCGAGGTAGATCGCGCACAGCATCACGATGCCCATCGACGCAGACATCCCGAACGTGAACGGCAGGAGGAGCGCGACCGCCATCGAGGGGGAAATCCCCGGCATCGCGCCGCCGAGGATGCCGACGACGACTCCGGCGATGACGACGAGAACCGGCGTGACGCCCGCGAGATTCTGAAGACCGTAGAGAAGATGATCGAAGAGTTCCATCCGCCGTCACCTCACCCGAAGAGCGCGCCCGTCGGAAGTCCCATCATGAGCACGCGGGCGAACACGAAATACGAGAAGAACAGCCATCCTCCGGGGAGCGACAGCAGCATCAGGGGGCGCCTTTCGCCGAGCAGCAGGAGCAGCAGGAGGATCATCCCGCACGTAGCGACGTAGAATCCGACGTATGCCATTCCCCATATCGCGAGCGCGACGATGGCGATCGCGCGAAAGACGCGCGAGAGATCGCCGCTTTCCGGGTCGGGCTTCGCGTCGCCGGAAAGAACGCGCCGGAGCTGGTCGAGGGAAAAGAACGCCAGGAGCGAGGCCCACAGGCGCGGCGCGGTCTTCGCGCTGCTGCCGACGGCCTCGATGTCTTCAAGTCCGAAGGTCAAAAAGAAAAAGACGCCGCAGAGTTCCAGAAGCGCCGCGACGATCAGGATCCGCCCGCGCCGGGGCGCGAACTTCGTGGAACGAAGGAGGAAGGAGAGAACGACGAGAACCGCCGCGCACGCGCCGAACAGCACCAGCGCACCCTTCCCTTTCCCGAGGAAACCGATGATGTCCATTCCGGGGAACACCTCCACGCCGCAATGGCCGCGGGGGACGTCGCCCCCCGCGGCGTCGTGCGCGTCGCTCTACTTGATCAGTCCGTACTTCCTGAGATACGTCGTCGAATCTTCGAGATCCTTCTTGATCTGCTCCGTGAATTCCTTGCGGCCGTAATCGACCACGTCGATGCCGTCCTTCTCGAGGAAGCCGCGCCATTCGGGATCGGCCACGACCTTCTTCAGGAGCGTCTCCCACCAGACGATCGCCTCTTCGGGCGTTCCCTTCCTCACGGCGAATCCGCGCCACATGACCTCGTCCTCGAGCCCCTTGACGCCGAGTTCGGCGAACGTGGGGACGTCCGGGAACTGCTTCATGCGCTCGCCGCGCGCCACGGCGATGATTTTGAAACCCTCGCGTCCGCCGACGTCCGCCGGGTTGCCGACATAGACGACGCCCTGACCGCTCAGGAGCGCCATCATCGCCTCGGGGCCCGACTTGTAGGGGATCCACTTTCCGACGATTCCGGCCTTGTCCCAGACCTTCATCGCGATCAGGTGGTCGTTGCCGCCGGCCGCAGGGCCGGTCCAGAGCTGCGCGCCGTTCTTTTCCTTCGCGTCCTTCACGAGCGACTCCCACGAGTTCACGGGCGCCTTCTCCGCGGCGATCAGACACTCGGGATCCTTCATGAGCATCGCGATCCATTCGAAGCCCCAGACGTACTCGTCGACGTTCTTCTTCGACGTGAGGACCTTCGCGATGTTCGACGTCGTGGCCGCGAAGACGGTGTAGCCGTCGGCGGGCTGTTCGAGAACCGCCTGCATTCCGACGAGGCCGCCCGCGCCCTCCTTGTTCTCGATGACGAACGTCGCGTCGGTGAACTTCTTCGCGACGGATACGAACTTCCGGCTCGTGACGTCCATGAGGCCGCCGGGGCCGACGTAGTTGACGACGTGGATCGGTTTCTCGGGGTAGGCCGCAAGCGCGGCGCAGGCGGACGAGACCAGAATCGCGACAACGGAAAGCCAGAGTACCGTTCGTTTCATGTGACACGTCCCCTTTCGTGAGATGGCCGATGTTCCGGCTCGTGAACCCTACTTTCGGAACAGCTCGTAGACGAGACCGTGGCGAAGGCCTCGGTCGCTCACGGTGAACGACGAGACGCCGAGGAGCGTGCAGATCGCGCGGACGATGCACGCCCCCGCGAGGATGACGTCCGCCCGCTTGGGCTGGAGCCCCACGATCGCGCGCCGCTGTTCGAGCGTCTTGCCCGCGTAGTCGGCGATCTGGGCGTCGATTTCGCCGAGCGTGAGCGTCGATCCCTGGACGACGTCCGGATCGTAGACGGCCATTTCGAACTTCACGGACGCGAGGCTCGTCACGGTCCCGCCCATGCCGACGAGGAAGTCCGTCCGTCCCGAGACGCCGCCGTCCTT
>CALFXN010000410.1 GCA_937957815.1 uncultured Synergistales bacterium | reverse complement strand
CATTCCTCCCGTCGAATGATTGTGTGACGCAGCGAGGATACGACAACGGACAGCGGCAGTCTTGAATGATTTTATCCGCGTCCGAGGAACATCACCCACGCACCCGCGACCATGATCGACGCGCCGAGAAGCCGGTCGCGGATCGGCTCGCCGTAAAAGAACTTCGCAAGGATCACGGAAATGAGGACGCCGAACATCGACAGCGGCTCCGCAAGGCTGATCTCGAGTCCCCGGAGCGCGAAGAGAAGGCAGATATAGGCGTAGATATTCGTCGCCCCGGCGGCGAACGAGGCGAGCGGGCGCTCCCTCAGGAGGGAGAATCCGGATCGGAGTCGCTTCCTGAACGCGAGCAGCGAGAGCGCGAACACCGAGGACCAGAGACACTGGGCGATCGCGTATCCTACCGTCGGAGGGTTGTGCGCGAGCATCCCCACCATCCGGGTGTCGACGATCCGTCCGACGGCGATGAAGAACGACGCCACGATCATGTACATGCACGGCTTCGATCGCCACAGCGCCAGGAGCGACGCGCCGACTCCGGATCCCCTGTTCAGGAACGTACTTCCCCAGACCAGCATCGCCATTCCGGCGATCTTGAGGAGCGAGAAGCTCTCCCCGAGAAAGACGACCGACATCGCGAGCAGGAAGAAGACGTTGAAGTTGTAGACGGGGCCGACGAGCGACACTTCGCCTTCAGAGAGCGCCCGGATGTAGAGGAGGATCCCGGCGAAGGACACCGCTGCGCTTCCTGCCGCGACGACGACGAAGGAATACCCCCGCGCGTATGGTTCCGAGAGATACTCCCGGACCGCGAACGGCGCAAGGAAGATCACGGCGAGAATGTCGAGGACGAAGAGCGTCGCGATGGGGTCGCGCCCTTCCCCGAGTTTCTTGAACGCGATCTTCTCGAACCCGAGAAGCAGGATCCTGACGGACATGAACAGAACTGCTGCAAACGGCATCGCGATTCCTCCACAAGAGAGATTCCCGCGTCCGGATGTTCGGCGCGCATGCATATCGTACATCAATACCGGCATCCCCGGCGGCGTCCGGATACGCCGCGCCCGAACGGGACGGCGCCTCGCCTCCGATAGAAGCATTCTGTGATAGAATCGAAACGGATCCAGATATGTATCCGGAATTGCGGGCGCCGGAAGACCGGGAGGATTCCCGCTGTCCGGGAAGAAGGGAGGAGCGCCGTGTTTTCATACGTTGTTCGCAAAGTGCTCTACTCGATTCCTGTGGTGTGGGGGGTGATCACCGTCGTGTTCATCCTCATCAACGTGGTTCCGGGCGACCCCGCCATGATCATGATGGGGCAGCGCGGTGACGAGGAGACCCTGACGAAGATCAGGGCGGATATGGGGCTCGATCTTCCGCTGCACGTGCAGTACGTCCGCTTTCTCGGCCAGGTCTGCCGCGGCGATCTCGGAACGTCCTACCGGACGAACGAGAAGGTCGCCGACGCGATTCTCGGCCATCTGAACGCGACGGTGCGGCTCGCCCTCGGCGCCCTCGTCCTCGGGACCGTTCTCGGCGTCACGATGGGGGTCATCTCCGCAGTCAAACAATACTCGTTCTTCGACTACTCTGCGATGTTCATCGCGATAGCCGGCGTGAGCGCTCCGGTCTTCTGGGTGGGGCTCCTGCTTCTCATGGTCTTCGCCTACGGACTCGGCTGGGTTCCGGGCGCCGGGTTCGGCGACGGTTCGCTGAAATACCTCATCCTTCCGATGATCACGCTCGGAGTCCGTCCCGGAGCCCTCACGGCGCGACTCACGCGTTCCTGCATGCTCGAGGTCCTCAATCAGGATTATATCCGAACCGCGTTCGCGAAGGGGCTGCCCGGGAAGATCGTCATCGTCAAGCACGCGCTCAAGAACGCGATGATCCCCGTCATCACGATCGTCGGGACGCAGATTTCGGAGCTTCTCTCGGGCGCGGTGCTCACCGAGACGATCTTCGCGTGGCCGGGAATCGGCCGCCTCTCCGTCGATTCGCTGATCGCCCGCGATCTTCCGATGATCCGCGGAACCGTCATCTTCATGGCGGTCATCTTCCTCGTGGCGAATCTTCTCGTCGACATCTCCTACGGGTTCTTCGACCCGAGGATCCGCTACGACTAGGAGGCGCCGCGAATGACTGACGGAGTAACACGGAGCGCTCAGACGGGCAATCTCCGGCAGGAGGCCTGGATCCGCTTTCGCCGCAACCGCTTGGCGATGCTGGGGCTTGCGATGGTTCTCTTCCTTCTCGTCGTGGCGGTGTTCGCCCCCTTCTTCGCGCCGTTCGACCCGTTCAAGCAGCTCATCTGGTCGGAGGGCATGAAGGTCCGCCTCGCCCCTCCGACGACCTCGCACTGGATGGGAACGGATCTCTTCGGCCGGGATATCATGAGCCGCGTGATCTACGGCGCGCGGATCTCCCTTCAGATCGGCATCTTCGCGACCATCGTCTCGCTGTGCATCGGCGTTCCGCTCGGAGCGACCGCGGGATACTTCGGGGGGCGAGTCGACGACCTCATTTCGTGGCTTATCAATGTGGTATTCGCCTTTCCGTTCTTCCTTTTCGTCCTCGCGATCCTCGCGGTCTTCCGGAATCCCGGAATGCTCGTCGTCTTCACGGCGATCGGACTGGTCAACTGGGTGTCCATCGCCCGCGTCACGCGCGCGCAGTTCATCTCGCTGCGGGAGCGCGAGTACGTCGAGGCGACCAGGGCGCTCGGCCTTCCCACGCATCGCGCCATCTTCCGCCATATTCTCCCGAACGCGATCGCGCCCGTGATCGTCCAGGCGACCCTTGGCATGGGGAGCGTCATCATGGTCGAGGCCGGGCTCGCGTTCATCGGGTTCGGGGCGCAGCCTCCGATTCCGAGCTGGGGGCTCATGATCTCCGAGGGGCAGAAGTATCTTCCGACGGGACAGTGGTGGTGGACGCTCTTTCCGGGAATCGCGATCATGTTCACGGTGCTCGCGTTCAATTTCGTCGGTGACGGTCTCCGGGACGCTCTCGACGTCCGGCTGAAGAGGTAGTCGCCATGGCGCTTCTCGACATCAGGGATCTCAGGACGTACTTCGATACGGACGCCGGACTCGTGAAGGCGGTCGACGGCGTTTCCTTCAGCGTGGAGCCGGGCGAGACGCTCGGACTCGTCGGCGAATCGGGATGCGGCAAGAGCGTGACGGCACTGTCGATTCTGCGGCTGCTTCCGAAGCCCGCCGGACGAATCGCGGGGGGCTCCATTCTCTTTGACGGACAGGACCTCGCGAAGCTTTCCGAGGACAGAATGCGCTCGATCCGGGGAAACCGGATCTCGATGATCTTTCAGGAGCCGATGACGAGCCTGAACCCCGTCTACACGGTCGGAGAGCAGATCATGGAGCCCCTCAGGCTCCATCAGCGCCTCGACCGGAAGCAGGCCTTCGAGCGGGGCGTCGGGCTTCTCGACATGGTGAGCATTCCTTCGGCCCGGCAGCGTATGAACGACTATCCGCACCAGCTCTCCGGAGGAATGCGTCAGCGCGCGATGATCGCGATGGCGCTCGCGTGCACGCCCGCCCTGCTGCTCGCGGACGAGCCGACGACGGCGCTCGACGTCACCGTACAGGCGCAGATCC
>CALFXN010000409.1 GCA_937957815.1 uncultured Synergistales bacterium | reverse complement strand
GCGTATTCTCCGAGCGGGAAGGGAAAGTGACGGAAAGTTGGCCTCTCGGCAT
This sequence comes from uncultured Synergistales bacterium, assembly GCA_937957815.1. GTDB lineage: Bacteria > Synergistota > Synergistia > Synergistales > Aminobacteriaceae > CALFXN01. Next base: position 11,304 of record CALFXN010000409.1, on the reverse strand, counting down.
TCGCCGCCGTCGTTCCCGGGACGGCGAAGAACCGTTCCAGAGGATCCCCCGCCGGTGGCGTCCGACGTGTCGGCGCCGGCACATCCGTGAAGGCACCCCCCATCCCGCCGCTTCCCTCTGTGGAGCCTCTGCCGGAACGACGCTGCGACGATCCCCGGCGGGATGGACTCCGGGTCGGCGCGTGAGTCGGCTTCGTTTCTTTCCGGTTTTCGCGGATGTCCGCATCGGGACTCGCGGGACGATCGCCGACGACCTCGAGTCTGAGCGTTTCCATCAGCCCGGAACGCGCTTCCTGGTGTTCCGGCGATTTCATGAGAACCTTTTCATACAGCTCCCTCGCGCGGGAGAATCTGCCGACCTTTCTCAGAAGCCCCGCCAGCGCAAGCTGTGCGATCTCGTTTTCCGGATCGAGCTTCAGCGCCTCCTCGAAATGCGACTCGGCCTCCTCGTAACGGGCCAGCATCTGGGATACCCTTCCGCGCTCGACGGTCTCAAGGGCCCGTTCCCTGGCCTTTTGCGCCTCATGGATCCTTCTCTGCTCCTCGAGAGCCATCCTGGCCTTTCCGAGCGCGGCATTGCATTCCGTGGCGTCCGCACCCGCCCCGAGCGCCCGTTCCAGTACGGGCACCGCCTGAGCGGCATCGTCCCGGTCGAGATACGAGAGTCCGAGACCAAGAAGTGCCTGCGCGTTCTCCGGATCCGCCTGGAGAACGTCCTGAAACGAGCGTATGGCCTTCTCGGGAGAGGCGAGCGCTCTGAAGAGCGTTCCCAGGCGAAGATGGATCTCCGGGTTCGACGGTGCGACCTGGAGACATCGGAAATAGGCGTCCACCGCCTCTCCCTGTCGACCGAGCCTTTCGAGCGATTTCGCGATATTCAGCAGCACGGGCAGGGAATCGGGAGATTTTTTCTCCGCCTTTCGGAAGATCTGCAGCGCTTCGTCGGGCTTCCCGGAGTCCAGAAGCACCACTCCCCTGCTGTTCAGTTCGTCGGCGGTCATCCTCGTTCCCCACCAGTATCCCGCACCGGCGACCGCACAGAAAAGCAGGAGCGCGACAAAGATTCGGCGCGTTCGCCTCGCGCGGGTCTCGTCAATCGCATCCTGGTCGGTCAGAAACTGCTGCTCGACATCGGAAACGACATCCACCGGCGGAACGTACCTGCGCACCGGCTCTTCCCGCGGCGTTTCCCGAACGGAAGGAGAGACGTCGATCTCAGGGGATGGGATGCTCTCTGTCTCGTCTTCGTCCTGTTCCTCGCGAAGGATCTCGTCCGCGTCGACGGACGGGAAGAGAGCGTCGGTACGGGAAACGGTCGTTTCGGGTTCCGAAGGCGACGGGACAGGCGGTTCTTCCGGTTCGCCGGAGACATCCCCGGACATCGCGGTTTCTGCGGGAAGCGATTTCTGCGGCGATCCGGGAACCGGAAGAAAGCTCTCCTTCGGCACGATGGGAAGGCCGAGAGGGACACCGGTGACCGTATGCGAACTCCCGGCCGGTTCCTCAAGCGTCTTTCCCCGAAGCCATTCTTCAAAGGAGCGTTGCATCGCACGTAATCTCCATCAAAACAAGCCTCTCGGCGGTTCGTATTTTGTTTCGTCACCGTAATTTCGTACAGTGTAGCAAATGAACGGTACATTCGGCAATCGTGCGGAGAATAAAAAAGGCCCCTTCCATGAGGAAGGAGCCCTTTTCTTCTATGGTGCGGAGGGGGAGACTCGAACTCCCACAGCCTAACGGCCACAAGGTCCTTAGCCTTGCGCGTCTACCTGTTCCGCCACCCCCGCGCAACGAAGGGAATTATACTCGCCGCCGCAAGGAACGTCAATACGTTTTTACGAAGGCCTTCGTTCCTTGATCCGAGCGGCCTTCCCGCTAAGTCTTCTGAGGTAGTAGAGCTTCGCCCTCCGGACTTTGCCCGCGCGTTTCACTTCGATCTGGTCAAGCGACGGACAATGCAGCGGGAAGATCCTCTCCACACCGACGCCGTTCGAAATCTTCCGGACCGTGAACGTTTCGTCGAGTCCGCCGTGTTTCCGCGCGATGACGACGCCCTCGAACATCTGGATGCGCTGTCTGGTCCCCTCGGTAACCTTCACGTGTACCCGGACGGTATCGCCGGGACGGAAATCGGGAATATCGCTCTTCGTGTACTTTTTCTGCACCAACTCTATGGCATTCATGCCAAGCCCTCCTTACCGCTCGTGTTATCTCCAGCCGAAAAAACGATCAAGCACCACCGCGACCGCACTTCTTACGGCCAGATGGTTATATCCTCCCCTGCCGCCCGCAATGGGCGACATCATCATCGTACACTGCCGCACCGCGTCGTCGTGAAGTCCGTGAGCCGTTCCGAAAACGAACAGGAGAGGGGCATCACCTTCGAGGACCATCCGCTTCACTTCGAGTCCCGGTACCGCTCCCGCATGAGGCGATGCGCTCGTTCCGACGATGCACGGATCTTTCTTTTCCCTGTCGCGAATCCACTCCACCGCTCTCTCGAGCCCCGGAACCCACTTGACGAGCCTGAACGCCTCCGCCCTGTCGGGATTGTGCGTCCCGCCGTACCCTTCGGTCCAGTGCCGGACCAGGACGCCAAGCATCTCGCGCTGACTCTTCAGCGGCGTGACCACGAGGAGTCGGTCGATCCCGTACGTCGCGCACGACCGGCAGACATCGGAAACATCGAGCCCGGTCAGCGCGGCGGTCGTCTTCCGCCCCTCCCGGTCCCGGACCGGATGGTGCAGCAGCGCGACGTATACCCCCCCCGAAAGGTAGGGCCGGATATCCGCCCTGCCGAGAAGATCCGGCCTTCTCGAAAGCGTCCTCACGACCGCCTGGCGCCGGCGCCACGCGTCGACGAGCGCGTCGTTTCCGGACGCGAGGACGGAAGGGATTCCATGCCCCTCCCAGACGGCCGGACGCGTGTAATGCGGATGATCGAGCATTCCTCTGTAGAAGGAATCTTCCTCGACCGCCTCGCCGCGTCCGACGACCCCCGGAACGAGACGTGCCATCGCGTCGATGACCGTCATCACGGGAATTTCCCCGCCGGTCAGGACACAGTCTCCGATCGAAAACTCAAGATCCACCCTGTGTTCGGAAATCCGCTCGTCGATTCCCTCGTAGTGACCGCAGATGAAACAGACGTGCGGCCGCGACGCGAGATTTTCGATCATTTCCTGCGTAATCGCGCCTCCCTGCGGCGAAGGATACGCCACAAAGGGTTTCCCGCGATCTTCGCCGATGGCGTCAAGCGCCTCGCCAAGCGGTCCCGGCATGAGAACCATTCCGCCGGCTCCGTAGGAATAGTCGTCGATCTGACGGTACCTGCCAATGCCGAAATCCCGAAGGTTCACGACACGGACATCGAGAAGCCCCTTCGAAACCGCTCTCCCGATGATGCTCGTTCCGAGAAAGCTCTCGAAGAACTCCGGGAAAGCGGTGAGCACCGTTACTTTCATACGTTCCACAAACCGTCGATGAGTCGGATTCGTACTCTTTTCAGTTCAGGATCCACCGAAGCGACGAACGAAGAGACAACCGGAATCAGATGTTTTTTTCCGTCGTCCGATTCGACGCAGAAGATATCCTGCGCCCCTCCCTGGTACACGTCGGTCAGGATGCCGAGAGGTTCTCCGGTTTCGTCATCCAGGACCCGGGAACCGACGACTCCATCGATCCAGAACTCTCCCTCCGGGAGTTCGACGCGATCGCCCTCGTCGACGACGACCCGTGTGCCCCGTAGTCTTTCTGCGGCGGAACGATCCTGAAGTTCCTCGCTCTCGAGAAGAAATACCCGATTGCTGTCCTCCCAGCGAAGATTCCGTATCGTGAGCGTTCCCATCGGGCGACCGTCGGGACGGCGAAGCTCCAGACGATCCATGGAAAGAAAGCGGTCGGGGTAATCCGTCAGCGGAAAGAGTTTCACTTCCCCCCGGATGCCGTGAGGCCCGGTAATCATCCCGATAACGATTTCTCTCCCTGCCATGAGTGACGTCACTCCTCCTGAATGTCCACTTCCACTCTCTCTCCGGATTTGACCGCCGCCGCCTTGCACAGCAACCGGATCGAGTTGATCGTGGCGCCCCGTTTCCCTATGATGCGACCGATATCCTCGGGGTCGACCCGGATCGTGACCACCGTTATGCCCCGATCGTTCGATTCCGCTACAACCGTCGCGCCTTCAGGCCGGGTTACCAGCTTTTCGACGATATATCGGACGAGATCGCCGTAATCGGGCATATCGCTCTATTCCGCGCTCTTTTGCGGAGAGAACTTCTCCCAGACACCTGCCTGCTTCAGAAGTCCTCGCGCCGTATCGGACGGGAGAGCCCCGTTTTTGAGCCAGTGCAGGGCACGTTCCTCGTCCACAAGAATCTTCGCCGGGTCTTCGAGAGGATCGTACGTTCCGATCTGCTCGATAAACCGCCCGTCCCTCGGAGAACGAGAGTCCGCCACCACAAGCCTGTAGAACGGAACCTTCTTTTTCCCGTGCCGCGCAAGCCGAATGCGCACCGCCATTCACATACACCTCCATCAATACTGTGTGTTACCTTTTATGACGTCATTGGCGGAAGGGGGATCCGAACCCCTTCCCTCCGAACAACCTCCCTAGCGAAGAGCCTTTCCGCCCCTTCCCGAACTGCTTCCAGAGCTGATTCATCTGTTCGTACTGCTTGAGCACCTGATTGACGGTCTGAACGCTCGTTCCCGACCCCTCGGCGATCCGCCTGCGCCTGCTCCCCTTGATGATCGCGGGGTTTCGCCGCTCCTGCCGCGTCATCGACTGGATGACGGCCTTGACGCGCTTCAGGCGGTTCGGATCGAGATCACCGGAATCGACCTTGAGCTTCGAAGCCCCTGGAATCAGATCGAGAATCTTTTCCAGCGGCCCCATCTTCTCGACCTGCTCGAGCTGCATGAGGAGATCCTCGAGCGTGAGACGGTTTTTCCTCATGGAATCCGCCATACGTTCGACGTCTTCCTGCGAGGTGACCTCCCGGACTTTCTCGGCGAGCCCGATGACGTCGCCCATTCCCATAATCCGCTGCACCATGCGCTTCGCGTCGAAAAGCTCGAGGGCGTCGATTCCCTCTCCCATGCCGACGAACTTCACCGGAGCGCCGGTGACGGACCTGACCGCGAGCGCGGCTCCTCCGCGGGCGTCGCCGTCGAGCTTCGTGAGAACGAGACCCGTGACGCCGAGGCGTTCGTGGAAGGCCGAGGCCACGCGAACGGCCTCCTGTCCCGTCATCGCATCGAGAACGAGGATCACTTCGGTCGGGCGCATCGTCTGTTTCAGAACGACGAGCTCGTTCATGAGATCCTCGTCGACGTGCAACCGTCCGGCGGTATCGAGCAGGATGACGTCGTTCAGATGTCCCGCCGCATAGGCGACGGAGGCTTCGGCGACTGCGACGGGATCGTTCTTCCCCGCTTCCGGTCCGAAGAAACCAACCTTCGTCTGAGCGGCGAGGACCTTCAGCTGCTCGACCGCGGCGGGACGCCTGAGGTCGCACGCGACGACGAGTGGCGAGTGCCCGCGCGAGAGCAGCCTCGCGAGCTTAACGGTGCTCGTCGTCTTTCCGCTTCCCTGAAGACCGACCATCATGACGACCGTCGGCGGTTTCGGGGCGATCGCGAGAGGCACCGTTTCGACGCCCATCATCGCCACGAGCTCCTCGTATACGATGGCGATGACGTGCTGTGCAGGCGTTATCGACTCGAGAACGTCGCGACCGACGGCTCTCGCCCGGATCCCCTCGACGAGAGACTTGACGACCTTATAGTCGACATCGGCCTCGAGGAGCGCGCGGCGAACCTCGCGAAGGGCCGAGTCGACATCGGCTTCGGTCAGCTTGCCCTTTCCCTTGAGTTTGTCGAAGATACCTTCCAGTCGTTCCCTCAGAGCGTCGAACATTCTTCCGGATCCTCTCCTCCGATTTCACCGCCATACTCTCCGGTATCCCCGAGACGGACTTCAAGCTCCGCGACTCGGGCCTCGAGACGCGAGATCCTCGCCAGAAGACCGAGGGTCCGTTCGACATCCTCGAGGCGCTCCCGTGCCCGGAGCACGAGGTCGTGCGCCGCCTGGCGGGTGACTCCGAGACGTTCGGACATTTCCGCGAGAGAGAGATCCGAACATTCGTGGAGCTCAAAGGCTTCCCGCTGCTTGTCCGTCAGAAGCGGAGCGTACACGTCGTACAGCTGGTTGAGACGGATTCTCTGTGCAAGGACATCGTCGGCGTGCACGTCCATCGCGCCCTCCTTACGTACGGCGAAAGAATTATAGTGTTCCGCCGACATGCTGTCAAGGCCGTGTGCTTGACAGCATGAGGACTGGACAAACACTGTTTTTCCTGCAATCATAATCACGACTTCCCTATGGGGAACGAATTCAGCCTCACGAAGATACGGGAGGGGGACACTATGCCGGATCCGGTCAGCGTTTTCGAGGAATCGAAACGGGCATCCCGCAGAATTCTCGGACAGACGATCGTCAGGGCGCTTTCCGCGAAGGGGTTCGTCGCGGAATACGCCGACACGAAGGAGCAGGCGCTGGAGGCTGTTCTCCGAATCATTCCCGAAGGCACAAGCGTCGGCATTCCAGGCTCCGTCACCATACGCGAGATCGGCGCCTTCGAAAAACTCGGGGAACGCGGCTGCCGGATATCGCATCACTGGGATCCTTCCATGAACCCCGAGCGGCGGAAACAAGCCTGGAAGGACGAGGCAGCATCCGAATACTACCTCACGAGTTCGAACGCCATAACATACGACGGAATGCTCGTCAATATCGACGGAAACGGCAATCGCGTGAGCGCCATGGCTTGGGCCGACAACCCCATCGTCTACGTGATCGGAATCAACAAGGCATCGCCCGATATCCAGACGGCGCTCAAACGGATCCGGGACCACGCGACGCCCCCGAACGCGCTTCGACTCCATATCGACACTCCATGCAGCAAGGTCGGGCACTGCGTCGACTGCGACGCGTCGACGCGCGTCTGCCGGGCCGTCCTCATTCTCGAGCGGCCGACATCCGGAAGAAGGACCCATGTCATCATCGTCGGCGAAGAACTGGGCTATTAGGAGCGACCGGCCATGACGCAGCAGGGGGCGTTCGCGCTTGTCGTCGCGGGCGGAGAGATGGTCATACGCGCGAAGGAATCCCCGCAGGGGGCCGCCGTTCCCCCGGAGGAACTCCTCCGGCTGGTTCCCGAGGACATCCTTCCCCGCATTCGGACGCTCGACTGGAGCCATCAGCCCGGCGCCCACTATTCCGTCCGGATGACCATGGACCTCGTCCAGATTCTCTGGAAACTGGTTCGCGAAGGAACGAACGCCATCGTCGTGACGTGCGGCGCCGACACGATCGAGGAGATGGCCTATCTGACCGATCTTTTATGGGCGTACCCCCAGCCCGTTATTTTCACGTGCGCGACGCGCCCCCACGACAGCCGGGGATCGGACGGCCCTCTGAATCTCGCCCAGGCGTTCTGCGCCGCATCCTCGGAAAAGTGCTGGGGGCTCGGGGTCCTGCTCTGCGCGCACGATCTCCTCTTTTCAGCCTCCGAGGTCTGCGAAGTCGCGAACCAACGCCGGTGCGCATTCGCAGCACCAGACCGGGGGCCCGTCGGCGAAATCGTCGAAAGAAACCTGTATATGCTGCGCGCCGCGAAACGCTCCAAGGTGCTCGAAAGCGTATCGACGCCCGCCCGGAACGTCGAACTGATCCAGGCGACGCTCGGCGGGGGCGACATCGTCCTCGAGGGAATCGCCCTGGCGAAGACCAAGTCACTCGACGGTCTGCTCCTCTCGGGGTTCGGAAACGGCGACGTCCCTCCTTCGTGGCTTCCCCATATCCGGACCGTCGTCAGGGAGGGAATACCCGTCGCCGTGACGAGCCGATGCGTCGGAGGGCGCACACGGAGCTGCCTCTCTCACGAGGGGAGCTTTTCCAGACTGCTCGAGATGGGCGTCCTCGACGCGGGGGGGCTCACTCCGCTGAAGGCGCGACTGAAGCTTGCGGTGGGCATCGGCGCGGGATTGCAAGGGAAATCGCTACAGGACTACCTTCTCGACATATAGAAGGGACACCGGGCAGGCTTCGCTTCGCGTCGCTGGATAAAAATAACGAAGAGCGGTCCCCCTTTCGGCGATTCATGTAAAGTGGACCGCTCCTCTTTTGCGGCGACGCTCCGCGAGAGATTACGCGTCTCCTCCCGCAGGCGCGCCGTCGGTTCCGCCATCCGCCTTCCTGATATCCGTCGCCGTTCCCCCGGTTATCCGCACGAGCTCTTCGGGCGACACCGGGAAGAACGCGTGGTCCGTCCCCGCCGCGGCCCAGACGGTTTCGAAGAGGAACAGGTCTTCGTCCAGCAACGCGGGCAGTCGGTCGGGGTATCCCACGGGAGGAACGCCCCCTATCCGGAAGCCGGAGTACTCAAAGACCCACTCGGGCGAAGCCATCTTCACCTTCCGCGCGTTCAGGAACTTCCTGACCTTCTTCAGGTCGACGCGATTGACCCCCGACATGAGTGCGAGAACGGGACGATCGTCGGCGAAGAGCATCAGGCTCTTCAGAATTTCACGGGCCGGGGCGCCGACGGCGCGCGACGCGTCCTCGACCGTGAAAATCGTATCGTCGGTCGTACGAATCGGTGCGGCGCACCCGACTTCCTTCAGGTAGCGCTCAACCTTGCGTATGGGATCCGCCAGTTCGTTCATCGGAATGTCACGCCTCTCTTCGGTATATTTCGTGACGCAGCAGCCGGGAACCGGAGATGCGACCGTACGAGAGCGGGAGAATTTCCCGTTCTTTCCGCAAGTTTCCGGACTCCGAACGCCGCGTGCGAGTGCAGGATCGAAAACGCCCGTTCCGAGACCGCCCACGGGCCCGTCGCAGAATTTCGCGCAAGCAGCGCCGACAGCGACTCCGCCCATGCGAACTCTCCGAATGCCGGGTGATACGGTCCTTTGGGGCGGGAGGCCTTCAGGGACTCCGTCTCCGCAAGTCCGATGCGTTGAGGCGAAAAACCGAGATCGAGCGCCGAAAGGACCATCACGGCCGTCCATTCGATCGCCCGCGAGATGCCGAGCGGTTCGTAGGATCCGGCCGTACAGAGTCCGTCGAGATCCGTCCCGGGAAGAACGAGCGTTGGGTAGATCCGGAGCGCCATATCCCGCGGCCCCTTGACGGCCGCGAGCAGCCGGAGATCCTCGAGCGAGCTCTCCGGCGTCTGGCGGGGCAGCCCGATCATGAGCTGGACGCCGGTCCCGAATCCCAGATCCAGAAGGCGCGACACGGATGAAAGGGCATCGCTTCCTTCGTACCCGCGTCCGCACGCGGAAAGGACATCGTCGTCGAGCGAAGAGATTCCGAGTTCGATCATCGATATCGGGTACGGAGCCACGAGCGCAAGGCGTTCGTCCGTGACGCACCGGGGATGGGTGGAGAAACGGATCGTCGTCCCTCGGGGAGCCGTCATCGCCGCGTCGAGATATGCCCGCTGGGCATCGGGAGGCATTCACGTGAAACTTCCGCCGAAGAAACAGATTTCGACGGGCCCGTCGAGAGAGGCGAGCGTTTCGCCGACATCGTTGGGCGTCGGAACGCCTGTAATCCCGGTGATCCTGTTCTGGTCGCAGTAGACGCACCTCCGGGGACAGGAGGTCATCGGCAGAAAAAAGGGGATCCGCCTCACGCGTCCTCCCCCTCCTGCCATTCCCTCCAGAGAACGCCCCACGCGAACAGGTCGGCCTGATGTTCGAAGCTCGACATGGGTGTGGCTGTCCGCCGCCAGAATTCTTCTCCCATGCGGTGGTGCAGGACGTGATAGATTTCGTGGAAAAACGCGAATCGACGCCAGAACGGCGGAAGCGCCGCGTTCACGAAGATCATGACCCGCTCCTTTCTGGCGACGTGGAGACCCCAGAGCGACGCGGGCATGACCTCCTTCCGGACATCGATGCGTTTCCCGGAAACTTCCTCCGCCTTCACGAGAACGTCGAACTCGCTCATGTTGCGCCACGACGCCGACTCCTCCCGAACCCACGGTGGGAAGAATTCAGGGGGCGCCGGAAAATCGAACGATACAGCCGCCTGCACCGGAGAAATCACTCTCCCGAACTCTCTTCTCCCTCCCACTTCGTCAGAGCCGCGTCAATCAGTCGCTGAACGAACTGCAGTTCCTTGTGGGAGAGCTTCTTACTCCGGTACCATATCTCCACCTGGTGCTGATTGTCCAGTACTTCCTCAAGATGAACCCGTCCGCCCGCTTCCCCCGGAATGGCTTTGACGAGATCCTCGACCTCGACGCTCAGCGCTTCCGCGAGACGTCCGAGGAGTTTCATCGACGGCATCCGCCTGTTGCTTTCAAGCGCCTGGATGTATATCCTGCTGACTTCCGTCCTGTCAGCAAGTCCCTGCTGCGTGAGCTTCGAAGCCTTCCGGAGAGTCTTGATCCGCATTCCCAGACTCATGGCATATCCCTCCGACCCTGAGACGTCGTACATTCCATATGTATTATAACAGAATGTTTACTCATTGTCTCATGTCACTCCCCGATCGCAGTCAGGCAGCAGGCCCGCGAGGTATCGAAGCCGAAGCCGCCTGTAGTCGTTCCCGCGTTCCGGTCCCCAATTCTCCCCGGCGGTTCCGTCGGCGTCGGAAGGCCTGCCGAACGCGCGGCTGCGCAGGACCTCCCGCTCACGAAGCGCACGCGCGACGATTCCGAGCGCGGCGCGACGATTCTCGAGCCACGCGTCCCTCACGCCGCGACCTCCCGCCATGTCGCACCAGCTCAGCATGAAAAGGAGGTTCATGCGATCTTCCCCAAGCTCGCAGAACAGTTCCGCAAGCCCCTCAGGCGGAAGCGAACGGAGCGGAAGGCCGTGAAGCCGCACGAGCGCGGTCGTGTCCCGTGTTTCCGACGAAGGAAAGCGCATTCGTTCGAGAATTCCTCTCGTCATGCGGGCTCCGGCGTCCTCGTGGTCCGGGAAACGGATTGTCCCTCCGGTGATGGTCCGGCAGAAGGACTTCCCGATATCGTGGAGAATCACGGCGAGGCGAAGCCTGATATCGCCGGGCAGAGCACGCGCGGCGGAAAGACACGCGCGCGTGTGCTCGAACGCGTCGCCTTCCGGGTGGACCACCGGGTCCTGTGTCACTCCGCGCAGCGCGGCAACCTCCGGAAAGAGTACTCCGAGCGCGCCGGTTCCGTCGAGGAGATCGAAAAAGGCGAGAGGATCGCCGGAAAGCGCTTTTCTCACTTCCGCCGTGAGTCGCTCCACCGAGACG
>CALFXN010000408.1 GCA_937957815.1 uncultured Synergistales bacterium | reverse complement strand
CGTCGGCGAGATCGTCCGGGGCGGCATCGAGGCCGTTCCGAAGGGACAGTGGGAAGCCGCCCAGGTACTCGGCCTGTCCTATTTCCGGACGATGCGGCACATTATCCTGCCCCAGGCCATCCGGAACATGCTTCCCGCCTTCGGCAACGAGTTCGTCACGCTGATCAAGGAATCCTCCCTGCTCTCGACGCTCGCGATCTCCGAACTCACGATGGTCGGACAACAGGTCCGGAGCGTGACCTACGCCTCGTTCGAGACGTTCATCGTCGTCGGCGTCATCTACCTGATTCTGACGAGCGGCACGAGTCTGATCCTGCAGTTCGTCGAAAGGAAGTGGCGGGTCGGATAGCGCGCGTGCGCTGTCGTCTCTCCGACGAATCGTCTTCCGCATTTCCCGCGACGAACTCCTGAAAGATGCCAGCGTAAGTTATCCGCATAATGAAAAAAGCAGAAGCCCGCTTTCACGTGGCTTCTGCTTTTTTTGTCGCGGCGTTACCCGTCTTCGTCTGATCTCGCTCCGCCGAACGAGACGGAGCGTCAGGAGCGCATGACCGCCCCTTCGGCGCCGGACGTGACGAATTCCCTGTAACGATCGAGAAACTCGCTCTTCGTGGACGATACGACCGGCTTCCATTCCTTTCGTCGCCGCTGGAGCTCCTCGTCGGAGACCTTCACGTCGAGTCTTCTCGCAGGGATGTCGATCTCGACGATGTCGCCCTCGCGAATGAGAGCGATCGCACCTCCGGCCGCCGCTTCCGGCGACACGTGCCCGATCGACGCGCCGCGCGACGCGCCCGAGAAACGTCCGTCGGTGATGAGCGCCACGGACGACGCAAGCCCCATGCCTGCGAGAGTCGCCGTGGGGCCGAGCATCTCGCGCATCCCGGGACCGCCCTTGGGCCCCTCGTACCGGATGACGACGACATCGCCGTCGACGATCTTCTTCGCGCGGATCGCCGCAATCGCGGCATCCTCGGAATCGAAGACGCGCGCCGGGCCGGAGTGACGCATCATCTCCGGAGCCACGGCGGCCTGCTTGACGACGGCCCCAGCCGGAGCGATATTCCCCTTGAGGATCGCGATGCCGCCTTCGGCGTGATATGGGGTATCGAGCGTCCTGATGACCGTCGCGTCGCGGACCGCGACCCCGCGGAGATTCTCGGCGACGGTGCTTCCCGTCGCGGTCAGTGCGGAACCTTTCAGGAGCCCGCTTTCGAGAAGCCTCGACATGACCGCCTGGACTCCTCCCGCCCGGTAGAGATCCTGGATATGGTGGTGTCCCGCAGGACTCATGCTGCAGATATGCGGGGTCTTTCTGCTGATCTCGTCCATCATCTCGAGCGTCAACGTCACTCCGGCCGCATGCGCTATGGCGGGCAGATGGAGCGCCGTGTTCGTCGATCCGCCGAGCGCCATATCGACGGCGACCGCGTTTTCGAAGGCCGTCTTCGTGAGAATCTTGTCGGGGGTGATGTTCTTCTCGACGAGCGTCATGATCATTCGCCCCGCTTCCTTCGCGAGACGTTCGCGCGCCGAAAGAACCGCCGGAATCGTTCCGTTGCCCGGCAACGCAAGCCCCAGGGCCTCAACCATGCAGTTCATCGTGTTGGCCGTGAACATCCCTGAACACGACCCGCACGTCGGACACGCGGCATCTTCGAGTTCCTCGAGTTCCGCCTCCGTCATGTCACCCGTCAGTCGTTTGCCCACGGCCTCGAAGACCGTGTTCAGATCGACGTCGCGTCCGCCGAGGTTCCCCGCGAGCATCGCTCCTCCGCTGACGACGATCGCCGGAATGTTCAGCGACGCCGCAGCCATCGCCATCCCCGGGATGATCTTGTCGCAGTTCGGAATCAGCACCAGCGCGTCGAGCGCATGCGATCGCACCATGACCTCGATCGAATCCATGATGAGTTCCCTGCTCGGCAACGAGAACTTCATCCCTTCGTGGTTCATCGCAATTCCGTCACAGACGCCGATGACGGGAAATTCGAGCGGCAGCCCTCCCCACGCATAGACCGCGGATTTGACGGCGTCCGCGATCCGCCGCAGATGCACGTGTCCCGGAATCAGCGCGTTGTACGAATTCACGACGCCAATCCACGGACGTTCGATCTCCCAGCGCGTATATCCGCTCGCGAACATCAGCGACCGGTGCGGCGCCCGTTCAGTTCCCTTCTTGGCACAATCGCTTCGCATTCAGTTTCCCCCTCCGTTTTTGTCGGTTCGGTTGCCGGAATCCTTCCGGACTACACTCCCGACGCGCCCCAGACGAGCTTCGGGAGCAAGAGCACGATTTCGGGAACATAGACGACGAGAAAAAATACGACGATGAGAACGATGACCATCGGAACGATCGGACGGCTGATCTCCTCGAGGGAGAGCCCCGTTATGGCGCTCGCGACGTAGATGTCGATCGCCACGGGGGGCGTCGCCATTCCGATCGCAAGTCCGACCGTGATCATGAGGCCGAAGTGCACGAGATTTCCTCCCGCCCGGATGATCGCCGGCAGAAAGAGCGGCGTCAGGATGATCAGGGCAGAGGCCGTCTCCATGAACATCCCTGAGATGAGGAGGATGATCGCGATCATGAGGTAGATGAGAAACGTGTTGCCGCCAGCGAGTCCGAGGAGAAAGCCCGCGACGGCCTCGGGAATCTGGTAGAACGCGAGCCCCCATCCGAACACCTTCGCGGTCGCGATGATGAACATGATGAGCGCCGACGTGACGCCCGCTCCGACGACCAGTTCATAGAGCTGCCGGAACGTGATGGTCCTGTAAATGAAGAAGGCGACGAAAAGCGAGTAGATCACGGCGACCGCAGCAGCCTCCGACGGCGTGAAAAACCCCGAGAAAATGCCTCCGAGAATGATGACCGGCGTCATAAGCCCCCAGAGCGCGTCGACAAAGAGATTCCACTTCTCGCGGCCACTCCGGACTCCGGCGGCAGGGTAGCCCCTCCTGTTGGCGATGACGATCGCGTAGACGATCAGCCCCGCTCCCATGAGAAATCCCGGGAGAAAGCCCGCCATGAACAGCTTCGCGACCGAGATCCCGGCGATGACGGCATAGAGAACCATCGGGACGCTCGGCGGAATGACGACGCCGATCGTCCCCGCGGCGGCGATCAGAGCCGCGGAAAAATCGATATCGTATCCCTTCTTCTTGAGCTGCGGCAGGAGGGCGGAGCCCACCGCCGCCGTCGTTGCGGCACCGGAACCCGAGATCGCGGCGATGAACATCGAAGCGATCGTCGAGACGATCGAAAGCCCGCCGCGGATACGACCAAGCATCGCTTCGGCGAAAGCGACGATGCGTTCCGATATTCCTCCCTTCGAGAGGATATCCCCGGCGAGAATGAAGAACGGGACGGCGACGAGCGCGAACGAATTGTTTCCGGAAAACATCGTCTGCGGGATCATCTCGAGCGGGAGGTCGCTCGCGACGATCACGAGCAGCGACGCAACGCCGATGGAAAGACCTATGGGCATTCCGAGAAGCATGAGAAGAATGAAACCACCGGCGAGCAGAAGTCCCATTCCCGTCACCTCCTGAACGTCTCGTGCAGGTGTGCGGCGAGATGCACGAGCGTAATGGTTCCGATGACCGGATACATGAGGTAGATCCAGCTCATCGAGATCCCGAGGGCAGGGGTCGTCTGGAAGGATTCGCTCTTCGTGAGAACTCCGCCATACCATGCCACGACGACGAAAAAGCCGATACCGACAAGCTGGACGCAGACGGAAACGACCTTCTGCAATCCGACCGGAAGTTTCTCCACAAGCGAGGTCACCGCAATGTGCGTTCCCCGCTTGAAGGCCACCGCGGCGCCGAGAAGGGACGCCGCGACAAGCAGGAAGCAGACGATCTCTTCCGACCAGATCAGCGCGTCGAAGAAAAACCGGCAGACGATCTGGAGCGTCGTAATCACGATCATGGCCATCATCATGACGAAGAGGGCGAGTTCGCTCACCCTGTTCAGAAGATCGCTCAATCCGAGAAGAGGCGAGCGGATCCGCCCGCCTCCGTTTCGTGTCGTTTCCATGAAGCCCCTACTTCGTCTCCAGGATGGCCTTGATGAGATCCTTGCCGAACTGGGCTTCGTACTTCCGATATACGGGCTCGACCGCCTTGCGGAACGCGGCGATGTCCGGCTCGGTCACCTGCATGCCCTTGTCCTTCAGGAGCTGGAGCCACTGGGCGGCGTTGTCGTTGTCGAGCTTCCGGTTGTACTCGGCGGCCGCCTGCGCCGACTCCTGGAGAAGCTTTTGCTGCTCGGGCGTGAACTTGTTCCAGACCTTCATGCTCATCATAATGACGTTCGGCGCGTAGGCATGTCTCGTAATCGAGAGATACTTCTGGGATTCGAAAAGATTGAATGCCACGATGACGTTGAGCGGATTTTCCTGGCCGTCGATGGTCCCCTGCTGAAGCGCCGTCAGGGCTTCGGTCCACGCCATCGGTACCGCGTTCGCTCCGAGCGCCTTGAAGGAATCGACGTACACGGGGTTCTGCATGAGCCGGATCTTGAGCCCCTTCATGTCCTCGGGAGTCGCAACCGGTCTCTTGCTGTTCGTCAGGTTCCGGAATCCGCGTTCGCCGTACGCGAGG
>CALFXN010000407.1 GCA_937957815.1 uncultured Synergistales bacterium | reverse complement strand
GCCGGTCGTCTCCGCGAAAAAGGCGGGCCAGGCGCTTGCATGGGCGGTAAGGGAAATGGAGTCGCGGTACGAGATGCTCGCGTCCGCGCGAGTCCGTAATCTCGACTCGTACAATGAACGCGTCCTTCCAACGGATCGGCTTCCGTCCATCGTCATCGTCGTGGATGAACTTGCGGATCTCATGTTCACGTCGCCGAAGGAAGTCGAGGACTACGCGTGCAGACTTGCGCAAATGGCGCGCGCCACCGGAATACACCTTGTTCTTGCGACGCAGCGTCCGTCCGTCAATGTCATTACCGGACTCATCAAAGCGAATATCCCGGCCCGCGTGGCGTTTTCCCTTCCCTCTCAGACGGACTCCCGAACCATCATTGATACATCGGGAGCGGAACGCCTTCTGGGAAAGGGCGATATGCTCTTCACGAGCACGAGACATCCGCGTCCCATCCGGCTGCAGTCACCTTTCATAGACGAGGACAAGACTCTCGCGCTGATAAACGCCCTGATCGAGGTCTTTGGAGAGCCGGAGTATGTCGATATCGAGGATCAGGAAAACGGGAACGGGAGCGGCAATGAAGCGAATTTCACCGATGATCCGCTTCTCGATGAAGCGACCAGGATCGTGATCAAAACCGGAATCGCTTCCGCAAGCCGCCTGCAGCGACAGCTCCGGATCGGGTTCACCAGAGCCGCACGAATTATAGATACACTTGAACAGTTAGGTATTGTGGGACCGCCGGAAGGATCGAAGCCCAGGGAAATTCTGGTCGACGAGGAGCGTGCCGTGGAAATCCTGCGGGATTCCACAGGAGAATGAACCGGAAAAGAAGAAAAAAGCGGGCGATTACACCGCCCGCTTTACACTTGAGGAACGAAGGCATCGGGAGCAGATACGCATCCGACGGGCCTCTCCGCCTCCGACATCGACCTTCACACTGCGAAGATTGACAAGCCATCGTCTCCGTGTATGGCGATTCGAATGACTGACCGCGTTTCCCGTAGCCGGGCCGCGACCGCAGCATTCGCATACTCGTGCCATGAGCATTTTCCCTCCCTTTTTCGTATAATGTCCAAACGAGCGGATTTTATCATAATCCGCCGTATCGGGTAAGCCCTGAATTGCAGGAATTCCTGAAGGAGGAAGTCGAATGTCCTTTTCGGATAACATGTCCCGGCTTGAGGAGGTCGTCGAACGTCTCGAACGGGAGACGCTATCGCTGGATGACGCAGTCTCCCTGTTCGAACAGGGAATGGGGATGGCTCGCGAATGCGAGCGGTACCTTGAAGAGGCGCACCAGAAAGTCAGCCTGTTGACCTCTGGCGGGGATCTTGTTCCGTTTGCCCCGAACGCACGTGAATCGGGCGAAAAACAATGATGACCGATCTCATGACGATGGTTCCGGAGAATCTGAACCGGCTTCGAATCCTCGTTGACGAGAAACTTGAGACGCTGTGCGCCGAACGTCCATCCGCGATTCCCCAACGCCTCTGGGACTCCGTAACCTACTCGCTTCTTGCCGGAGGGAAGCGTCTTCGGCCGGCGCTCTGCATCGCAGCCGCGGAAATGCTCTCGGTCAAACCGGAAAGGGTCATTCCGATGGCGCTCGCACTCGAGATGATCCATACCGCATCGCTGATCCACGATGACCTTCCTGCAATGGACAACGATACTCTCCGCAGAGGGAAACCGACGAACCACGTCCTTTTCGGAGAATCCCTCGCGATCCTTGCCGGGGATGCGCTCCTCGTATGGGGTTTTTCGCATCCTCTCGAAACGCTCCTCCGCCTCGGAAACGAACCAGAAGACGTCATCGACGCACTGAGTGCCTTCGCAGACGCGGTGGGACCCTCCGGAATATGTGGCGGTCAGGTGCTCGACACCGACACGATGAGCTGGACGGAAGAGGATGGATTCGTCCGCGAAATCTCGATACGAAAAACGGCGGTTCTGATTCGCGCATCGGTTCTGACCGGCGCCATTCTCGCACATGGAGACGCAACGATCCGAAAGGCGATAGGGGAGTATGGTATGCACCTCGGCATTGCGTTTCAGATCGTTGACGATATACTTGACGTAACGTCCAGCGCCGAAGAGCTTGGAAAGACTCCCGGCAAGGATGCCGACCAGGGAAAGAAGACGTTCGTCGCCGCCTACGGTCTTGACGGCGCAAAGAAAATGGCCGTCGCCGAAAGCGAAACGGCGATTTCTTCATTGTCGTGCTACGGACGTGAAGCGTGGTTCCTCCGGGGCCTCGCAGAATATTTGGTTCACAGACATCATTGAGATCCGGGAAACGTCCGGAAGGAGGGCGAGAGATGGTGGATCTCCTCGGAAAATACGATTCGTACAAGGATCTCGCAAACCTCTCGAAAGAATCGCTCGACAGGCTTGCGGAGGATGTCAGGAAGCTCATCATCTCCGTCGTCACGAAAAACGGAGGACATCTCGCATCCTCTCTCGGAACCGTGGAACTGACGATTTCGCTCCTTCGCAAGTTCGACCCCGCGAAAGACAGAATCATCTTCGACGTCGGGCACCAGATGTACGCATACAAGATCCTCACGGGGCGACGGGACCTTTTCCCGACGCTTCGGACGTGGGGAGGACTGAGCGGCTTTCCGAAACGCGGCGAGAGCGAATTCGATCACTTCGAGGCGGGACACAGCAGTACCTCGCTTTCAGCCGCGCTCGGATTCGCGAAAGCCCGAGACATTCTGGAACAGGATCATCATGTCGTCGCTGTCATCGGCGACGCTTCCCTCATGAACGGGATGGCGTTCGAGGCTCTGAACTATACCAAGGAAGCGCGCACTAAGGTCATCTTTGTTCTCAACGACAACACGATGTCCATCAGTCCCCGCATCGGAGGGTTCGCGACGCAGCTCGCGCGTTTGAGTTCGAGCACAACCTATACGTGGCTCAAGAAGACCATCAAGGATTCGTTTCACTCCATGCCGAGGGGCGAGGCACTGGAGCATGTCGTCTCGCGGATGAAGGACCAGATCAAAAGCATCGTCAAACCTGAGAACATCTTCGACGAACTCGATATCAACTACTGGGGACCCTTCGACGGACACAATATCCTCGAGATCGAGACGGTTCTCGAGATGGCAAAAAGATACGACAAGCCCGTCCTCCTTCATATCCTCACGAAGAAAGGCAAGGGGTACGCAAAGGCCGAGGAACAACCTACGCGGTTTCACGGGCTTTCCCCGTCGTCGCCGGAGCCGAAGCAAAATACGGATGTCCGGTCCCCGTCGATCTCCTGGAGCGCCGCCGCGGGCGATACCCTCGTGCGGCTCGCCGAGAAAGACAGGAGTATCGTCTGTCTGACCGCCGCGATGAAGGAAGGATCATCTCTCGACGGTTTTGAAAAACGCTTTCCCGATCGTTTCTACGATGTCGGGATCGCCGAGGAGCACATGCTCACCATGGCGGCCGGGATGGCGGCGGGAGGACTTCGTCCGGTTGTTTTCATTTACTCGACTTTCCTTCAGCGTGCCATGGATCAGCTCGTCCACGACGTCGCAATGCAGAACCTCCCGGTCGTCTGCGCCGTCGATCGCGCCGGACTCGTCGGAGAAGACGGCGAAACGCATCAGGGAGTTCTCGATATCTCATGGGGACGTCCGATTCCGAATATGTCTATTCTGGCGCCGAGAGATACCGAAGATCTCGAAGTCATGTTCCGGCATGCCCTGAAGAAAAACGGTCCGACGATGATCCGTTATCCGCGCGGAACGGCGCCGGTTTCCCTGTGCAGGATCTGCCCTCCGGCAAACGCGGAACAGATCCGGCCGGAAGTCCTTTACGCCGGGGATGAGTGGTGTCTCATCGGATTCGGATCGACCATCCGCACTCTTCTCGACGCCCGTGCGCTGGCCATCGCAAAGGGATTCCCGGCTCCGACGGTCGTCGACCTCAGGCAGATCAAGCCTCTGGATATCTCCGTTCTCGCACCGTTTCTCCTGAGACACGAAAGAATCGTCATCCTCGAAGACGGCTTTACCATATCGGGAGCGGGAGAGGCTCTCTCGTGCCTTGCGTCGGATATCGGATCACAGGCCGTGGTCATCAGGCTGGGCGTTCCCGACGCCTTTATTCCGCACGGGAACGTCGAGAAACAGCGTGTATTCTGCGGTATGACCGCTGAAAGTGTGGTGGCCTCGTATTCTCTCCAGAAAAAAAGAACGCCTCGACCGATTGCTTGTCTCTAGAGGACTCGTTGCCTCGCGCGTTCAGGCACAGGCGTTCATCCTCGAGGGACGCGTCCGCGTGGAAGGCACCGTCGTATCGAAGGCCGGTGAAGCCGTGGCCCCTGAAGCCATGATTTCGATTTCGCTTCCCCAAAAGACCTGGGTCAGCAGAGGAGCTTACAAACTCCTGAAGGCGCTGGATGCCTTCTCCGCAGATCCCGATGGATGTCTGTGCGCCGATATCGGGGCATCGACCGGGGGGTTTACCGAAGTGCTGCTCGCGCGCGGAGCGCGCAGGGTATACGCCATAGATGTCGGATATGGCCAGCTGGCGTGGTCCCTCAGGAACGACCCGAGAGTCGTTGTGATGGAACGAACGAATGCACGCTCAATCACAAGGGAGTCGTTCGAAGGGCCTCTTGATTTCGTGACGATCGATGTTTCGTTCATATCGCTCAGAATCATTTTGCCCGTCGTCGAATGTCTTCTCTCCGACAATGGAACGGTCATCGCGCTCGTCAAACCGCAATTCGAAGCCGGCCGCGAATCCATCGGAAAGGGAGGCGTCGTCCGCGATCCGACCGTTCAACGGCGCGTGCTTGATCTTCTCTCGGATTTCCTCCGCGAACGAACATCCATGACGCTCGCGGGATGCACGTTTTCTCCGATCCGTGGTCCGAGCGGCAATATCGAGTTCCTGTTCCACATCGTCAGATCGGAGATTCCATCCTCCGGGGAACCCGCTTTCGGCTCCATTGTGGAAGAAGCGCACCGTATTCTTTCATCCTCCGTCGACGAGGAGGCGCACACCCGTGCAGACTCTGGGAATTCTCGTTAACACACAGAAACCGCAGGCCATACAGAAGGCGCGACATATCATGGCGTGGGGAAAAAACAAGGGCATTCAGTT
>CALFXN010000406.1 GCA_937957815.1 uncultured Synergistales bacterium | reverse complement strand
CTCGCGGCGCATCGACTCCCCTGCCGCTGGTCGAGACGGAAGAAACTTTTCCGGATGAAATGCCGCTGCCGCACTTATGGAAGTCGAAGGGGCGGTGGATCGTCGACGTTCAGGTTTTGGGCGACGGATCGCGTTCGTTCGGGTTGTCGCCGACTCAAAGCGGGAAGCCGCGCGTCTGGCTGCGCGAGCCACAGAGGTTTGCGGCATGAGTGCAAACGTTGCGGGGGTCGGTTCTTCACGGCTCCCGCTTTTCTGCGGCGTTGATCCCGGCTTTCAGGGCGGGCTTGCACTGATCGACGAGAATCTTTCCCTCGCGGGACTTTGCGACATGCCGCTCAGGACAATCGACGGTCGGCATGAGGTTGACGGAACGAAGCTCGCCGAAATACTGCGGAAGTGGGAACCGGACTTCTTGGTGCTTGAACGAGTCTGGGGCCGAGCTGGTGAAGGTGGACGGAACGCTTTTGCCTTTGGCAGGGCAACAGGAATCGTGATCGGAGTGCTGTACAGCCTCGAGGTTCCGTTCATCGAAGTGGGGCCGGCGACGTGGATGTCGGCTCTTCTCAAAGGCCGAACCGAAGAGGGGAAACTCCGTTCGCTCGCGTGGGCGAAAGAGCACTTTCCTACCGCCGAACTCGTTACGAAGCGCGGTAGGCAGTTGGACGGTCGAAGCGACGCTATCGGGCTTGCGTGGTACGGGCTTATGACCGTGAAGAGGCAAGCAGCATGAGCCGGGAGCCGGTACTTATCGCCGAACCGCTCGTCAACGTCTTGCGGGACATCGAAGCGGCTTTCTGCCGGGCTCACGGACTGCCGTTGAACGTCGAACCCGGCGAAGACGAGGAAACGGACCCCGCACCATGCCGACGCCGGAGCCGCGATCCACCAACGAAGCATTGCGCGTGAAGGGTGAAATATTCGGAATTGATGAGAAGAAAGGGGAAAAATACAAATGGCTCACGAATTGAACAAGTTTTTCCAAGCACGACGAAAATTCGGAATTGATATGTCGGAAGCGTCAAGACTCTTCGGCGAACAGCGGGCGCTCGAACTCGCATCCGGCGCAAGACCCCTCGGGCGCGATGACGAGAACTTGATGGAGACTTTCTGCGGACAGCGGGAGCGTGACAAAAAAGCCGCGTCGGAAGCGGCGCGGGAAGAGCGCCGGCGGCTCTGGGGCTCATAGCGACCGGACGGGGGCGGGGCGACTCGCTCCCCTTTTCCTTCGAGTGGAGGTGACGACATGGGGCTGACTACGAAACAAAAACGATTCATCCAATGTTACGACGGCAACGCGACGGAAGCGATGATCGCGGCAGGATACAGCGCAAAATCGGCTGCATCAAATGTAGACAAGATACTGAAAAACACTGAAATTCAAGCTGCTATTCAGAATCGTGAGAAAGAGCGGAATAGCGCGGCTATTGCGAC
>CALFXN010000405.1 GCA_937957815.1 uncultured Synergistales bacterium | reverse complement strand
GGTAGACATAGAAACTCATTCCGGCATACGCCGGTTGCGATACGAGGACGGGCTCGACGACGTACGTCGCGGCCATCCCCGCTCCGGAAATCCCAAGACAGAGCAGGACGGTAAGTGCGATCAGGGTTTTTCTCATTGAGCATCCTTCCCCCTTTTCGAATCGGAGTCATCCGTGACTCCGCATGATACTCGGTCGTGACGTTCGATTCTGGAGAATAAACGCGCGCGTACAATGCCGACGCAAAAATAAACTATTTCAGCCGCTTGTGCAAGCGGGAAAACGAAGAAGCGTGTCGGCTTGCCGGACAATAGAATTAAACCGTGCCTCCTATAATGAGGATTGTCTTCACGATCATGAGTACCTTATCCCGGGATCCGCGAATCAATCCCCGGAGACGGGCAGAACCGGAATATCCCCCGATACGACCGGAGAGGGAGGGGCGTTTTCCGGCTGCGGCGGCGTATGGACCGGCGCCGACGGGGGCGGCGGCGTGTACGCGGGTACTTTCTGTCCGGGCTCCGGAGGCACATAGACCGGAGTTTCGGTCTTCTGCGGCTGTCGGGAAAACGGGACGTCGAAAGCTGCGGCCGCAGGCCTCGGGAGCTTGGGCCCGGCTGTTCCGGGAGATGGTGGAATATAGACTGGTGCTCCTTGCGGAGCCGTATTCGACGGAACCGGTATATACGTCGGAGTTCCTTTCGGGAGGACCGTCGACGGCTGCGTCGGCTGTTTTTTCGGAATGGCCGCGTCGCGTGACACAGGTATTGCCGCGGTCTCTGGCGGAAGAATCAGAAACCCCGCCGAAACGGGCGGTATTTCGGAAATCCTCGCAGGGCGTTTCGGATCCCAGAGAGGCTTTCTTCCTCCGTTACCGGGGTACGTGAGGATCCGCGAAAGCTCGGGGTGGTTCGGAGCGAGCGAGAGAGTTCGCCTGTAAGCGTCCTGGGCTTCGTCGAAATACCCGAGGGCTTCGTATGTCTGCGCGATTGCGAACCAGCAGTCCGCGTTTTTCGGTTCGTGCGAAACCGCTTGCCGGAGAACCGTAAGAGCCTGTGTAAAGAATCGCTGGTCGTACAACCTTCGGCCCTGTTCGAGCAACGTCGGCGGCATGGGAGTCGGAACCGGCGTCGGGGTGGGGTTGGGAGCCTTTCGCGGACGGGGACGCTTCTTCGTGTTCTTCTTCGGGACCTTCTGTGATTTCGGCTGGTTTTCCGATTCGTGGTGGATCACGCCATTGGCGAGGACGGGGAGGGCTTCGTCCGTCATCAGAATTGCGGATAGTCCCACCGCAACCATCGCATAGAGGAAACGTCTCATTTGAGTGGTGCCGCCTTTCTTGGGCCGTACAGCGGCATGGCGACGAGGTCGTTGAGCTGCACGGGATTCCGGGGATCTTCGTTGACGAGGCGAACCACGGCCTCGGACTGCTTGATGAAGGTCACCCGTACGTTTCCGACGACGCGAGGGAGGATGATGACGGGGTTTTCGGGATCGACGGTAACGTATTTGTCGCTCCGGACCACCTGGAGCGTATCTCCGACGACGAGGGAATCCTCCCGACCGAGCGTAATGATGTACTCCCGCTTTTTCCGGGTCGAATCCGCTGTCGGAGCGGCGAGTCTGCCCATCACGCGGTATCCGTTGTACCCTTTCATGATATCGTCGAACGCCCCGCGGACGGCGTTCTTGCAGGCCTGCCAGTACGGGGTTCCCTCGAACTGTTTCCACGTCGGCCTGCTCATCCGTTGTCCCTTATCGCCCGGCGTGAGCCGCAGAAGATCGATTCCGTCCTTGTGAAGCACGTCGAAAAGGGAAAACCCCCGTGCGCTCAGGAAGAATAACCGGTCGTCGCCGGGATTGAAGGTGAACCGCGTATCGGTTCCCGTCGAATTGCGGGCGTCGGAAACGCGCCCGGTCACTGGGTCGAACACACGCATCCGGAGCGAAATCTGTCCCTTCTGCCACGAACCGAGGACCTCTCGTTCCTTCGTCAGGGAACGGAACAGTTCGAGACGGACCGCGAATGCTCCGAAACGACTTCCGGGATCGTCGAGCCATCGGCTGGCCCTCGCCTCGTCGAGGATGCGTACGGATGCGTACGGATGCTCCCTGAAGAGGGAGACGAGATACTCCGTGATGCGATCGCACAGGACATCGACGGGGTAGTATTTGCTCTCCCAGACTTCGAGGCCCGTCTCATTGAGCGTCGGGAAAACCGCGACTTCAAAGGAGCGTTCCGTGACGACCGAAGCCTGCGCGGAGGGTGAAAACGCGGCGAAAAGGGCGAGGAACAGAAGGACTCTCCCGATGGATCTTTTCATGCTGCCAAGGTCACCTGCCCGACGGAAGAAAACTCTTCCAGTATGGATATATAATCGGTAATCCGCAGCGAGGCATCAAGAGAGACCGGGGAAGATCTCAGAACCGACCGCGCGGAAAAACTCGTCGATGTCCTCCTCGGCATGCACCAGAATCCGGTCTCTGCTCAGATACGAGTGACAGAATTCTCCTCGGTTGACGACGATGATCTTCCCGGGGCACATTGCGGGAAGGCGCGCCGCGGGTGTCACGGCGAGCGACGAGCCGACGACGAACAGAAGATCGGCGTCGTGCACGATGCGCTGGCAGCGTTCGAGGTGCTTTACGTTCTCCCCGAAAAAGACGATGTCGGGCTTGATGACGCCGCCGCAGGCGCAATGGGGAACCGTTTCCTCGAGCATCTTGCGCTTCGATGTGTCGTAGTCGTACGAACGACGGCAGGACGTACACGAACTCGACCAGATGCCGCCGTGGATCTCGAGGACGTTTCGGGTGCCGGCGCGCTGATGGAGGGAATCGATATTCTGCGTGACGATGCCCGTGAGTTTCCCTTCACGTTCGAGGTGGGTGAAAAAGCGATGGCTGAACGTCGGTTCGACCTGGTCGAGAATCCTGAGAAATTCTCTGTGGAATTCATAGAAGAACTCGGGTCTCCTGTGAAAGAAATCGATATCGAAGATCTGCTCGGGATCGACGTTCATCTTCCTGCGGTAAATACCGTTCGGACCTCGGAAGTCAGGGATTCCCGCGCTCGTCGAAAGCCCCGCCCCGCTCAGCAGGACGACGCGTCCGCTCTCACCGAGAGCATCGATACACTGTCGGACATGCGACTGATTCTGAATCACCGGAATCACCTCCGCACTCGGTATTATAGCCCAGAACGGACAATCGTGGCGCGCTGCAAGTTAATTTTTATTTTATGCAACCGCGTGCGCATTGTGCTAGAATCCCTTCAATTTGTCCAATCTGGAGGTGTTTTCCAAATGGCCAATCGAAGGCTCATGTACGGTGTCGATGATCGTCCTCCGTTCCCGGTCATGCTTCTCGCAGGGTTTCAGCACGTTCTTACACTTTTCGGCGCGACGACACTCGTTCCCCTCATTTTCGGTCCCGCAATGGGGATGGACACGGTTCAGATAGGCTTTTTCATTTCGTGCGTGTATTTCGCGATGGGCATTGCGACGCTCATCCAGACCCACCCGAAACTCGGTTCGGGGCTGCCGATCGTGCAGGGGTCGAGCTTCAGCTTCATTCCTCCGATAATGACCATCATCACGGCCTTCAAGGCCGCCGGTCCTGCGGCGATAATGGGGCATATCGGCGGCGCGCTGATCGTCGGCGGCGCGACGCTTGCGGTCATCGGTTATTCGCGCCTTGTCTCCGTGATTCGCAAGTTCATCACGCCGGTCGTGATCGGACCTACGATCATGGCGATCGGATTTTCGCTCGCTCCGACGGCGATTCAGTTCAACGCCGCGAAATACTGGCCGGTTTCGCTCCTGGTGGTTGTCTGCGTATTTGCGTTCAGTCTCATCAGCAAGAAGAAGTTCCTGAATATCTTCGCGGTCCTTTCGTCCATCACGATCGCCTACCTTGTCTGCCTTTTCGGAACGCTCGCCGGGTTCTTTCCGGAAAGCCACGCGGCGCACGTGAACCTCGCGGGGATCATTTCCGCTCCGTGGTTCCGTGTGACCGGATTTCTCCCGTGGGGCGGTCTCTCGTTCGACGCGCTTTCGATCGGAGCGGTGACCGCCGGATTCTTCGCCGTCATGATCGAGTCCATCGGTGACTATCACTCGTGCTCCTACGTCTCGAACCTTCCGGATCCCGACGCGGAGACCATCAGCCGCGGCATCGGCGCCGAGGGTGAGATCGGAAGAGCACACGTCTGAACTCCAGTCACGTGGCC
>CALFXN010000404.1 GCA_937957815.1 uncultured Synergistales bacterium | reverse complement strand
GAGGGAATCGAGGTACCGCGGAACATTATTGGCCTTGAGGTAGTGGATCGTGAACGCGACGTCCCGTGCCGTGAGCGGCGCACCGTCGTGCCAGGTCACGCCGTCCCGAAGCCGGAATGTCAGCCGTGTTCCCGCTTTCCCGGACGGTGTCGCCGACGGTTCGGTCGCGACGTCCCACGAGAGGGCGATCCACGGGATGTCGCCGAGAGTGGCGGGATCGACCGCGATGAGGGAGTCGTAGAGGAGGCCGAGAACCTGCCAGTCGGTCGCGGCGCTCGCCGAGACCGGATTCAGCGTCCTGGGCTCCTCGCCGAGCGTCATGAAAAGCGGGCGGGGATCTGCGTTCTCGCGCTCCATTCCGAGGAGCGTCCATGTGTTGTCGACGGTGCTTCTCTCTGTGGTCAGCGTTCCCTTCCAGCCCTTGCGGATGGCCGAGACGGAGTAGCGGCTGTAGAGCGGCACGACCGGGACGATGCGCGAGAGCGCCTTCTGCGCGTCGCTCGCGGCCTTTCGGGCTTCCGCCTCGTCCGGTGCGTAGCGAAGGCGTTCGAGAATCGCGTCGAGCGCGGGGTCGGAGATCCCCGGGATGTTGTAACCTCCCTCGACGTCCATGCTCGAGTGGTAGAAGACGAAGAGCGAATCGGGGTCGCGGCTCATCTGCCACGCCATGACGTAGGCGTCGAATTTCCGCTCGTTCATCCGGGAGATCATCGTCGAGAAATCCATCGGATCGGCCTGGATCGGGATGCCGATCGACGAGAGGGCTTCGGCGATCGTGACGGCGAGTTCGGCGGTCGTCGGCGCGACCTGCGCGGTCGGCGTCATGAGCTTCATCGGAGAGAGGGCTTTCCCTTCAGGAGAGACGAGCGTTCCCTGCGGGTTCCACGTCCACCCGGCCGCTTTCAGACGTGCGCGCGCCGCGACGGGGGAATACCCGTACAGCGCGACGTCCGGCTCGAAGTAGGGGGACGCCGGTGGCAGGAATGTGGTCAGAGATTCGGCGTAACCGCCGAAGAGCCTGCGGATGAGCGAGTCGCGCGGGATGACCTCGCAGGCGGCCCGGCGGAGTTCGACGGCGTTCCACGGGAATGTCCGGACGTTGAATCCGAGGAAGAAGCCATGGAAGCCCTGCGCGAGCGAGAGTTCGACCGACGGGTTCGCGGTCAGCCGGTCGATGTCGGTCGGACGCGCGAGGTCGCCGAGAATGTCCACCGTTCCCTTTTCGAGCGCGAGGATCTGTGCGTCCTGGTCGCGGATAACGGTCATGTAGAGTTCCCGGATCTTCGGCCCTCCCTCGGGGAGCGGGACAGGCCGCGTTCCGTCGGATGCTGCGGCCGGGTGTCCGCCGAACAGCGAAAAACAGCATGCCATGGCGAGGATTGTGCGAATGAACGACATACGGATGCCCCCTTCGGAGACTTTTTACAATTATAGCGGCTCGAAAGAATGAGAGGGTCCGCAGGAGGGCGGAGAGGGCCGATTATTCCGCTTTCCTTGGGATTCCGTCATTTTGTTGGGGAATCGTTTTCCGGGGAGATGAGGCGGGCGATTTCGAAAAAAGACGTATCCGACCCGTCGACGCGACCCCGGAACGGGATGCTCCGGGGAGGCGATGAAGAAATGTCCCGGTACGGAGAGAGGGTTCAACGAGAAGGAGGAGAGTGTTGCCGGAAGATTAACTTTTCGAACTGAAAAATCAAAAGTGTAAAGATGTACTATCGAACGATAAGATAGAAACATCTTTACGTCCGGGAGTGATTCGATGTCCTTGCGTCGTCGCATTCGGTCTCTTTTCGTTGCGTGCGCCCTGCTGATCGTTTCCGCATCCGGTCCCGACGCGTTTGCCCTGAGCTGGGACGTCCATCTCGTCGAGCCGCAGCCGAACCCCTGCCGGACTTCCGTCGCGGTGGGGGATTGGGGGATCGCGGTGCTGTATTCCGACGGCGTGACGACGGGGGCTCGCCTCGCATGGGGTGGTCCGGACGCATGGAGCTTCGAGGCTCTCTCTGCGGCCTGCGATTCCGGAACGTGGGGCCGGTGCTGCACGCTCGGAAACGGAGATCTGTTCGCGGTCTGGTATCACACGCCGCGCGGACATTCGCTGATGACGGCCAGGGGGCGTCCGGGCGCCGGGTGGGAGGTCGCTTCGAAGGAGTACGTCGGGGAGATGCCTTCCGCGAAGGAACAAGGCCTCTCGCTTGCCATCGATCGCGTCGGGATTCCGTGGACCCTTATCGTGACGCGGGATACCCTCTATCCGAACAATGGGCTGCCGAAACTGATTTCCCCGACCTCCGGAACTCTTCTGGCGAATAAGATCATCGACCTCGATGGGAGAATGCAGTATTCTGCGGGAGCATCCTGCGATATCGTTATCGATTCAAGTGGAATGATGCATTTCGCGTATTACAGAACCGATACGATGGTGCTCAAGTACAGAAACTACCCGTATCATGACAATATCTGGACAAAGCCGAGAATTACGGAGGGGTTCGAATCTCTGGACGGAGTATCGCTCCTTCCACTTCCTGACGGATCTCTCGCCGCTTTTTTCAAGAACAATTCCGGCAACGTCGAAAAGAGGAATCTCTGCTGCCGCATCTTTTCCGGAGACGTCTGGAGCGCTCCGGACACTCTCGATGCCGCTCCGGGAACCGGTGGGTTTGCGACGAGTCTGACGGACCGTCGCGGAAAGTCGTACGTCTTCTATTCGGGCGGAACGGCCGGAGGTGTCCGGATGCTGACGGACCGGACGGGAGAATGGCGGATTCACGTCCCGGATCCCGATTCCGTTCTCGGCAGCCGCTGCGCCGCGGCTCTTTCCGGCGACGCGGTCGTCGTGTCGTACTGGGATGCGCTGTCGCGTGCGGTGAAAACGCTTCTTGTCCGGAACGAACCGCCATCGGCGCCGTCGGGGCCGAATCCTCCGGACGCCGGCGTACTCGCGGCCCCTCCGGACGCTCTGTCATGGAATGCGTGCAGCGACGACGAGAGCGACGGCGTGTCGTACTCCGTCTACGCTTCTGATGCGAAGTGGAAAACGGACTTTCTCGAAGAAGGCGCGAAGATTCTATCCGGAGAAGCCGTCCTTTCGGTGGATCTTCCGGACTCGCTGCGCGATTCGTCGCCGGTCTTCTGGCGCCTCGTTGCGACCGACACGTACGGTGCGATCAGGGAAGGCGCGACATGGAGCTACGAAGTTATCCCGTCGCCGACGGCAATTCTCACCCAGATGCCATCACTTTCTCCGTCCGCAACACCCGTCCCGACTTCCGTTCCAGAACTGACCCCTACATGGCGTCCCAGCCAGACGACGACGCCAATGGTCCCTTCGCCCGTATCGGGACGTGGCGAGGATAAAACCGGATGCGGTACGAACGGGTACTCACTCGCGATAGTTCTGTTTCTGGTCCCACTCATGCTGGCCCGACCGCTGGACAGAAAATGACCCGGTTCCTATAATCGCGGATAGAGCAGGTGCGAGTAGGAAAAATACTCGGAATACCGGAAGATTCGAGTCCGCGTTTTTGAGGGAACGAATCTCGATCCTGGAGGATTCCTGATGACGAAGCACGCGCTGATTACGGGCATTACGGGGCAGGACGGGGCGTACCTCTCGGAGCTGTTGCTGTCGAAGGGGTACGAGGTTCACGGGATCAAGCGGCGAAGCTCCCTGTTCAACACGGGGCGTATCGACCACCTGTACGAGGATCTCCACGAATCGGCCGGTTCCGGCGGCGGGCGCCCGCGCTTCAGGCTCCACTACGGGGATCTGACCGATTCGTCGAACCTTATCCGGATCATCCAGGAGGTCCGTCCCCGCGAAATCTACAACCTTGCCGCCCAGAGCCACGTGAAGGTCTCGTTCGAGGAACCCGAGTACACGGCGAATTCCGACGCGCTCGGAACACTGCGCCTCCTCGAGGCGATACGGATTCTCGGTCTCGGGGAGACGACGCGCTTCTACCAGGCGTCGACGAGCGAGCTCTACGGAAAGGTTCGGGAGACGCCCCAGAGGGAGACGACGCCGTTCTATCCGCGGAGCCCCTACGCCGCCGCGAAGCTCTACGCCTACTGGATCACGGTCAACTACCGGGAGGCCTACGGAATGTTCGCGAGCAACGGAATCCTGTTCAACCACGAATCGGAACGCCGGGGCGAGACGTTCGTCACGCGGAAGATCACGCGCGCCGTCGCGACGATGGCGCTCGGACTCCAGAAGAAGACCT
>CALFXN010000403.1 GCA_937957815.1 uncultured Synergistales bacterium | reverse complement strand
ACCTTTCCGGGCTTCGGTTCGAGGTTGACGATGATCTTCGTGATGACCGCGAGGGTCCCCTCCGACCCGACCATGAGCTGGACGAGGTTGTAGCCCCACGTATCCTTCCGGATCTTTCCGCCGAGCGTGAGGATCGTTCCGGATGCCAGGACGACCTCGAGTCCCATGACGTGCCGCCGCGTGCTTCCGTAGCGGATGACCTTTCCGCCGCCGGCGTTCGTGGCCACGTTGCCGCCGATGAAACTCGTGACGTTGCTCATCGGGTAGCCCGCGTAGAGGAAGCCCTTCTCGGCGACGGCCTTGCAGAGTTCGTTCGTGACGACGCCGGGCTCGACGACCGCGACTCGGTTGACGGGATCGATCTCGAGGATCCGGTTCATTTTTTCGAGCGACAGGACGATGCCGCCCCGGACCGGAACGGCCGAGCCTGCGAGGCCGCTTCCCGCGCCCCGCGGCGTGACGGGGATCCTGTACTTCGAAGCGATCTTCATGACCGCCGAAACCTGTTCGGTCGTATCGACTCGGACGACGACGTCGGGCATGTGGCCGAAGATCTGCCCCGCCTCGTCCCAGGAGTAGTTCTCCATCGTGTCCCTGTCGTCGGTGACGACGTTGCGGACGCCCGCGGCGCCCCTGAGTTCCGCGACGATCTCGGGAGTGACGACTCCATATTCCCGGGTCATCGGGCCTGGCCCCCCTTCCTCCCGCAGTCCGGGCACATCTCGATGAGCTTCGGCACGATCTCCATCGCGTCCCCGACGATGCCGACGTCGGCGACCCGGAAAATCGGGGCGTCGGGGTCGGTGTTGATCGCGATGACCGTGTCGGAGGCGGACATCCCGGCGAGGTGCTGCACGGCGCCGGAGATCCCGCAGGCGATGTAGATCCGCGGCGTGACGGACTTTCCCGAAAGGCCGACCTGCGCCGAATAGGGCGCCCACGAGAGATCCACGGCCTGCCGCGACGCGCCGACGGAACCGCCGAGCCTGCGCGCCAGTTCCTCGAGCATCGCGAAGTTCTTCGGGTTCTTCATGCCCTTGCCGCCCGCGACGATGATCTCGGCGTCCTGGATCGGCAATCCGACGGCCTTCTCGCGCTCGAACGACAGTCTCTGATAGACGGAGGCGAGGTCCGCGGGCGAGCCGCGCTTCGCGATCACCTCTCCCTTCCTGCCGGCGTCGGGCGCGAGCGGCTTTTTCGAGCGCGGACGAACCGTGCACATCTGGGGTTTCGTGTTCGGGGTCCGGATGTCGGCCATGACGTTCCCGCCGATCGCCGGGCGCGTCTGGAGCAGCAGCTTCGTCTCGGGGTCGATGTCGAGCCCCGTGCAGTCGGCCGTGAGCCCCGTTTCCAGGTCGACGTAGAGCACGGGCATCACGGTCCGCCCCGTCGTGGTCGCCGACGCGATGAAGATCTCGGGCTTGTACTCCTTCGCGAGCGAGACGAGAACCGCGTTGTACGCGTCCGGCCGGTAGGTCGCGAGTTCGGGTTCGTCGACGACGTAGACGACGTCCGCGCCGTGGCGGACGAGGCCGTCCGTCTGGTTCGCTATTCCCGAGCCCAGGACGACGCTCGCGAGCCTGCTTCCGAGCTTGTCGGCGAGTTTCCTGCCCCACGCCAGAAGTTCCCACGACACGGGATGGATGACGCCGTCGCGCACCTCGGCAAGCGTCCAGACTTCTCCGCGTTCAGCGGACATCCGAAGCCACCTCCTCTATTGCGCCGCGTTCGCGCAGCAGGTCGAACACGGCCCGGACAGCGCCGTCGGGATCGTCGGCCATCGAGAAGATCTTCCCGTTCCGCGTGATCTGGGGGTACATCACGCGGACGACCTTCGTCGGAGAGCCGTTCAGCCCGAGCTTCGAGTCCGGGATTCCGAGGGACGCCGCGTCGAGCAGCGGGATCTCCGTCCTGCGCGCCCGCATCTTTCCGGAAAGCGTGCACAGACGCGGGGTGTTGATCTCCTTGACGACGCAGAGAAGCGCAGGGAGCGGAGCGGAGATCGTCTCGTGCCCTCCCTCGACGGCCCGTTCGAGGACGATGCGGCTTTCCTCGACCGACGCCACCTTCGAGACGTACGTGACGACGGATGCCCCGAGGTATCGCCCGACGGCCGGGCCGACCTGTCCGGTCTCCCCGTCGGTGGCGCGTTCCCCGGCGAGAATGACGTCGAACTCCCCGCACTTGCGGATTCCCTCCGCGAGCGTCAGCGCCGTCGCGAGGGTGTCCGATCCCGCGAACTTCCGGTCCGAAATGAGGCAGCCTCTGTCGCAGCCCATCGCGATCGCCGACGCCACCGCCCGCCGCGCCGTGGGCGGTCCCATGGAGATCACGGTGATCTCGCCCCCGAGCCGTTCCTTGAGGCGCACCGCCTCCTCCACCGCGTGAAGGTCCAGCGGATTGAGCTCCGCCTCGACCCCCTCGCGGATCATGGTTCCGGTCGTTTCGTCGATCCTGATGTTTTCCGTGGCCGGAACCTGCTTGACCAGTACAGCCATTCGCATTCGCAACACCTCCTGAATTGGGATATCGTAATCGTCATGCGAGCGGAAAATCAAGAGACATTCAAACGTGTATTGCAAAAAGTACACTTTTCAAGAAGACGCCGACTTTTCCGCATGTACGCGAAGATACGGACGAGTCGTGGAATTGGTCCATGTTATACTACGTTTCAGAGATCCGGTGTCTCTCCGGATCCCGATATCAGACGGAAAGGGTGATGGAAAATGCGACTGACGTCGTTGCGGGAGATTCCGCGGTATATCCTGTCGGTTTTACTGCTTGCGGCGATGGTGCTTCCGGCGTTCGGGGCACAGGCCTTCCCCGAATCGCAAAGACCGGTTCCGCGGCCCGAGACGGGGCAGTTCCCGGTCCTCGTGACCGACGACGACGGCCCGGCGAGCGGCGCGACCGTCCGGATCTGGGACGGCAGCGCGACGCTTCAGGGCGTCACGGACGAACGGGGCATCTGTTCGTTCCCGACCGTCAGGTCCGACGTCCCGCTGACGTTCCGAATCTCGCCCAGACAGGGAGAAGGAGTTCGCCTCGAAGACGTTCGGATCGCCCCGGACGTGCCGTCGAGCGTTTCGGTTCAGTTCGTGGAAAAGCGTGTCGGCGCCGACTTCACCGTGCGTCTCGGGTCGAATCCGTCTACTGGATATTCCTGGAAGATCACGGACCAGGGAAAGCAGCCGGAGATCGCCCGTCTCGAGGGAAATTTCTTCTCGGAGCCGCAGCGCCCCGGCGCGCGGCGAGTGGCCGGACGCGGGGGATCCGATGTCTGGGTCTTCTCGGCCGCGCAACGGGGATATACGGTCCTGACGTTCGAATACGCGCGAAGCTGGGAGAAGGGTGTCCTGCCGCTCCGGAGCCACTTCGTCGTCATCCGCGTCCGCTGAAAACCTCGGTCGCCTGACATGACAAGAGCCTTCGGAATTATCTTTCCGGAGGCTCTTGTTCTATATGGTGCATGAATGGTATCCTTCGATTGAATACCAAAAAAACCTCCGGCGCAACCCCGGATACTCCTCTGCGGCGGGGGCTTGTGGTGATGCGTATGGACAGGCAGGAATCGTCGAAAATCGTTGAACAGCTCTGGGAGTCCGATGTGGCTTTTTTCTGGAAGTACCGCATACCCGACCGGAAAATCCGGTTTTCCGGGCACGTCACGCAGCTGACCGGCCGGGACGCGGACAGCCTCGAAGGCGAACTCGACCGTTTTTTCGCCATCGTTCCCCCTGAGGATCAGACGAAAATACTCGGATGCATCGACTCGGTCGCGCGCGGGACGAAACGGCGCTACCGGTGCTGCCACCGCGTGCTTCTCCCCGGCGGCGGATACCGCTGGATCGCCGTCTCCGGTCGCCCCGTTTCGTGGGATCAGGCGGGAAAACCCCTCGACATGGCCGGAATCGGGATGGACGTCACCGATCTCCGGAACGTGCGCTCGGCGCTGCGCGTCATGGAATCGGACATCGTGTCGCTCGTCCACTCCGTCGGCGACTGCGTCTTCGTCCTCGACCATTCGGGGCGCATCGTCGACACGAACGAGGCCGTGCATCATTTCGTCGGCGCGGATCGCCCGGCGCTTCGGGGGCGTCGCCTCGAAAGCATCGTGCGTCCCGAAGGCAGGACGGTCGTCGAACGCCTGCTGCGCGAATCCGCTGTCCGGGAGTGGCAGGAAGAGCTTCCGGTCGCCACCGGCCCCGACGCGACCCGCTACCTCGAGGTCCGGATGACGCGCGGACGTTGGGGAAACCGCTCCGTCTTCGTCGGCGTCGGACGCGACGTCACGCGTCGTCACGAAGCGGAGGACGGCCTGCGGTGGCGCCTCGGATTCGAAAAGCTCATCGCGACGCTCTCGTCGACGTTCATGTCCGCAGACGATATCGGCCGCGCGATCGACAGCGCCCTCGCCGACGTCGGCCGCTTCTACGACGCCCGGCGCGTCTGCTTCCACCTGTCCGGGGACGTCTGCGCGCTGCGGACCTTCTACGAATGGCTCGACGAGGGAACGCCCTCGGCCGGAGACGACCGGAAGAGCCTCGCCCCCCTGATCGAACGGGCGCTTCGCGACGGACTCCTCGTCCTTTCCGACGTCGCCTCCCTTTCCCCGTCGCCGGAGCGCACGCTCCTCCTCGGCCTCGGGATCGATTCGATCCTCTGCGTCGTCGTCTTCGCGGACAGGACTCCGGCGGGCGTCGTCTGCCTGAGTTCTCCGAAACGCGGAGTCTCCTGGTCGGAACAGGATCTGCCGATGCTCCGGATCTTCGCGGACATCCTCGGCAACG
>CALFXN010000402.1 GCA_937957815.1 uncultured Synergistales bacterium | reverse complement strand
CCGGATCTGCTTCATCGATCCGTACCAGGGCCGTCTGATCGGGTACTTCGCGGCGAAGGAGCTCGGGAAGAAAAGGGCCGCGATTCTCTACGACGTCGGCAGCGATTATTCGCAGGGCCTTCGCGAATACTTTACGAAGAGCTTCACGGAGTACGGCGGCGCAGTCGTCGCCGACTACGGATTCCGCGGCGGCCAGGATATGGATTTTCGCGCGCAGCTCACGCAGATCAAGGCGAGCGACGCCGAGATCCTCGTGCTTCCGAACATCGGCAAGGATCTCGCGTTGCCGATCAAGCAGGCGAGTGAACTCGGCATGAAGGATATCATCTACGTCGGCGGCGACGGGTACGGCGAGTTCATGGTCGAGATCGCGGGCAAGGCGCTCGACGGATCGTACTGGATGTATCATCTCGCGCGGCAGGATCCGGCGATGAAGTCTTTCTTCGATGCCTACAAGGCGAAGTACAACGACGACTGCCAGGAATTCGCGATCGCCGTCCTCGCGTACGACAGCCTCTACTGGCTCGCCGACGCGATCGCGCGCGCCGGAGCCGCGGAGCCGAAGGCGATCCGCGACGCGCTCGAGGCGACGAAGGAACTGAAACTGCATCACGCGACGCTGACGATGGATCCGAAGACGCACAATCCGCTCGACAAGGACGCGGTCGTGCTGATGGTTCGGGATGGAAAGAGCGTCTTCTTCAAAAAGATCAGACCGCAATAAAAAAAACGGAATTGATTCCTTCGTCACGAACGAATTAGTGATACAATCACCCCGGTCGGGTGTCTTCAAGCCGAGCGGCGGACCGTTCGGTCCGTCGCTCGCTCTTTTATCGACTCCCGTGTGCCGCCCGGCTCCGGAAGCAATGGAAGTGTGTTTTTCTCCGTCTGTACGACCGCAGCGTTTGAAAGAGCTGTTCCGTTCTTTTCCGTTCCACGAGATACGTCTCAGAATCGAACACAGCATGAAGAAAGAGGTGAGCCACGGGTTGGAAACATTTCTGCAGCAGGTCATCAACGGATTGTCTCTGGGGTCTGTCTATGCACTGATAGCGGTTGGTTACAGTCTGGTCTATTCGATACTGCTCTTTTCCAACTTCGCCCACGGAGGATTTCTCGTGGTCGGAGGATATGCGTGTTACGCAGCGCTGAAGGCGCTCGGAGCGAACATCTGGATCGCGAGCGCGATGTCCCTCGTTGGGGCGGGAATCGTCGCGGTCATGACGGAACGCCTCGCGTACAAACCGATACGGGAACGCACGAACGTCACGCTCTATCTCCTCATCGCCTCCATGGGCATGAGCATCGTCATCGAAAACCTCTTCGTCATCTTCGTCGGAGGCCGTTTCCGGGCGCTGCCCCCGGTCATTCCGACGAGCCCCGTCAGCCTCTTCGGCCTCGCGACGACCAGCGCGTTCGATCTTCTGTCGCTCGTCGCCTCGGTCGTCTTCCTCGGAGCGCTCCAGATCTTCCTGCTCCGCACGAAATGGGGCCTCGCGATCCGCGCGGCCGCATACGACCTCAGGACCGCGGGACTCATGGGAGTCAACGTGAATCTTCTCGTCTCGATCGTCTTCTTCGTCGCGGGCGCGCTGGCGGCCGTCGGCGGCATCTTCCTCTCCGTGCGCTACACGCTGTATCCGCAGCTCGGAGGCATCACGATCAAGGCGTTCGTCGCGGCCGTCATCGGCGGTCTCGGAAGCCTTCCGGGAGCGGTCGTGGGGAGCATCATCCTCGGACTCGCAGAGATGCTCACGGCCGGTTTCATCTCGAGCCAGCTGAGGGATCTCGTCGTCTTTTCGCTCCTCGTCATCACGCTGCTCGTGAAGCCGTCGGGACTCTTCGGCAAGAACGTCAGCGAAAAGGTCTAGGGTGATCCCCATGTCCGGATATACCGAAGGAATCATCATCCTGCTCTGCATCAACGCGATCGCGGGAATCGGCGTCTCGCTTCTCACGGGCTTCACGGGAGTGTTCTCGCTCGGACACGCGGCATACATGGCCCTCGGCGCGTACACGACCGCGATCCTGACCGTTCAGTACTCGGTCCACTGGTTCCCGGCGATCGTAGCCGGGGGAGTCATGGCGATGATCGTCGCGTACTTCATCGGAGTGCCGACGCTCAAACTCATGGGCGACTACTTCGCCATCGCGTCGCTCGGACTCGGCGAGGCGATCCGCCTGATCCTCGAGAACTGGCAGTCCGTCACGCGAGGCGCGCGCGGCTACCCCGGGATCGACCCGTACACGACGCTTCCGGTGGCCGTCGGAGCCTTTCTGATCCTGACGCTCTTCATGTTCAACTTCATCAACAGCCGGTACGGACGCGCGTGCAAGGCATGCCGCGATGACTACATCGCCGCGTCGCTCCTCGGCTTCAACACGGCGAACATCCGCGTCCTCGCGCTCGTGATCTCGGCGTTCTACTGCGGAGTCGCCGGAGCGCTTCTCGGCGGCTTTCTCTCGTTCATCCAGCCCGTCATGTTCGACATGATGAAATCCACGGAGCTGACGGCGGTCGTCGTCTTCGGCGGATTGGGATCCATGAGCGGAACCCTGATCGGAACGGTCGTCATCACGCTCGTCACGGAGCTGTTCCGTCCGATCTCCCAGTACCGGATGCTCATCTACGGCGCCGTCCTCGTCGTCATCATGGTCCTGAGGCCCGAGGGCATCCTCGGCAACCGCGAACTTCCGTCGTTCTTCCGGCGGCTCGTACGGAGGGATTCCTGATGGCAGCGATCATCGAACTCGCGAACATCACGAAGACATTCGGAGGCGTCCGGGCGGTCGACGCGATCTCGTTCTCGGTGGAGCCGGGCGAACTCATGGGACTCATCGGTCCGAACGGCGCCGGCAAAACGACCGTATTCAACCTGATCACGGGCGTCTACGACCCCGATCAGGGGAACATCGTGTTCGACGGCGTCGACATCACACCGCTCAGAGCCTACGAAGTCATCCGCAGGGGCATCGCGCGGACGTTCCAGAACCTGCGTCTCTTCCAGCGCTCGACGGTCCTCGAAAACGTCATGACGGCGGCGCAGAACGGCTTCCCGTACGCCTTCTGGGAGGGGGTCACGCACCTCTGTCTGCGACGCGGGACCGAGCGGAAGATCCGCGAGCGGAGCATGGAGCTTCTCGATCGGGTCGGACTCGCGGACCGGGCGCTTCAGGACGCGGGAACGCTTCCCTACGGCTACCAGCGACGGCTCGAAATCGCCCGCGCGCTCTCGCTCGCCCCGAAGCTCCTGCTGCTCGACGAACCGGCGGCGGGAATGAATCCCGAAGAGGTCTTCGCGCTCAACGACCTCATAACGGGCATTCACCGCGACTTCGGGCTGACGATCATCGTGATCGAGCATCACATGGACCTCGTGATGGAAATATGCCCGCACATCGTCTGCATGAACTTCGGCGCGAAGATCGCCGAAGGCGGTCCGGAAGAGATCCAGCGACAGCCGGAGGTTCTGAAGGCCTATCTCGGGGATGAGGAGGAAACGGCATGACGGAAGAACGCACACCGCTCCTCGAGGTCACGGACCTGAAGGTGAGCTACGGGGCCATCGCGGCGCTCCGGGGTGTCGCCCTGAAGGTGTACGAGGGGGAAATCGTCTGCGTCATCGGCTCGAACGGAGCGGGGAAGTCGACGCTCATGAACGCGATCATCGGACAGGTTTCCCGGGAGGCCGGAGATATCAGGATACAGGGAGCGCCACTCGAAAGGCGCAACTACCAGGTTGTCCGGCAGGGGGTTTCTCTCGTTCCTGAAGGACGGCGGATCTTCGCGCCGCTCACGGTCGTCGAGAACCTCACGATGGGGGCGTTCCCTCGCACGGACCGCTCGAAGATCGGAGAGGACCTCGAGTGGGTCTACACGCTCTTCCCGCGCCTCAGGGAGCGCTCGTCGCAATACGCGGGGACGCTCTCCGGCGGGGAACAGCAGATGCTCGCCATCGCGCGGGCGCTCATGTCGCGGCCCCGTCTCCTGCTGCTCGACGAGCCGTCGCTCGGACTCGCGCCGATCATCATCAAGGATATCTTCAGAGAGCTCCGGCGGATCAACGATGAGAAGGTCACGATCCTTCTCGTGGAGCAGAACGCCCGTCAGGCGCTGCTGCTGTCGCACCGGGGGTACGTCCTCCAGACTGGACGCGTCGTTCTCGAGGGAGACGCGAAAGACCTCCTCGTGAATCCGGAGGTCACCGCCGCCTACCTCGGAACGGGCGCCGCCCGTTCCGCGAAAAAAGCCTAGTACGGAGAAACGGAAAACGAAGGGGGCCTCGATTGTACGGGGCCCCCTTCGTTTTTTTACAGAATATCCGTCGTGTCCTTGCCGCGGAGCTTCGCCTTGATCAGCGCGTCGGTCACGCGCCCCATCGCAGTCTCCACGGTGTCGTCGGCTTCGATCTGCGTCACGCCGACGCTCGATCGCAAATTGCAGGCCGCGGGGACTTCGTGTTCCGCGATGAGATCCTTGAGCTTCTCCGCGAGCTGCATCGAATGCTCCCCATCGACGGGCGCGAGAATCGCGAAACTGTCCCCGTCCCACCGAGCGAGGGAATCCGACGTCCGGATATACCCGCCGATGATCCGCGCGACGAGCTTGAGAAGGCTG
Organism: uncultured Synergistales bacterium; assembly: GCA_937957815.1. Taxonomy (GTDB): domain Bacteria; phylum Synergistota; class Synergistia; order Synergistales; family Aminobacteriaceae; genus CALFXN01. The sequence continues at coordinate 1,781 of CALFXN010000402.1, read as the reverse complement.
TCGCCCGCGGCGTAGCCGTACTTCCGGTTGATCTTCTCGAACCCGTCGAGATCGAGGAGCAGGACGGAAACAATGGTATCGTAGCGTCGCACCTTCAGGATCTCCCGGCCAAGGATATCCTCGAAATACTGCCGGTTGAGTACGCCTGTCAGCTGGTCCGTTGTGGCGGTCCTGAAGAGATCTTCCTGGATGCCGCCGATCTGCTCGTGCAGCTTCCGGTGCTGCCCTTCGAGCGTTTCCAGTTCGAAAATGCGCTTCCGGAGAGCTTCAAGTTCCTTCAGGAGCTCCTCGTTGGTCTTGCCGGCGGCGTCGGTCATTCCGCGAACCCTCCTAGTATGCCTCCGCGGTGACTGTGTTCGCCGAGATCCCCTGTATCCGGATCTGGAGTCCGGTTCTCGAGAGAAGCCCCGCGAAGGTCTTCGGCGAGTCGAGGCTCTTGAGTTCGATCGTCGCCGTTCCGCCCTCGTAGCCCGTCATCCTGGCCTCTGAGACGCGGGATGTGTGCTGAACGGCCGAGAGAATTTCGTTTGCCTGCGAAAACGACGATATCCCGGTCACGACGAGCCTGATCGCCCCGGCCGGGCCGACGGGACCGGAGTCAGAACCGACGCCTCCCGCGCTTCCTTCGCCGCTGATGATGTTCCGGGCCATCGTCTGCGCCGCGGCTGCGAGCGCCTTTTCACGGGCCTCGTCGGGCGTGTAGCCGACCTCTTTGGCCATGACCGTGTCGGAGAAAATGTATTTCCCGTTCGCCGTCGAGTACGCCTGCACCGAAATGTTCGCCGTCGCCGTGTAGAGCTGGAATTCGTTGAGCCTCGGCTCGTGCATCGACGCCTGTCCGCGGAGCAGGATCTTTACGTTGTAGGATTTTCCGAGCTGCATGATGGCTTCCGCGTTTCCCTGAAGAGCCATTGCGGCCGCCTTGCTTCGTTTGATCTTCTCGAGCTGAGCCTCGTTGACTACGGGGTATCCGCTCGCGAGGAGTTCCCGTTTCACGATCGACTCAGCCGCTCCGATTCCCTTCCCGGGAGTGTACAGGTCGCGCGTCGATTCGTAGATGACGACCGCGATCGTCTTGCCGGTCGGAATGGCCGCCGCGTACAGGCTTCCCGTCGCGACGAGCAGAAAGAGTCCCGTCAGAACACAGAAAAACGTGTGTCGGATCCGGATATCCATGAGGCGTCTCCCTCCTTCGGTTATCGTTACTTCCCGAGTTTCAGCGCGTCCGGTTTCCCGAAATACGGCTCTACCTTGTCTCCGCGGCGGACCGTGGCTCCCCTCACGATCTCGCAGACGGAATACTTCGGCTTTGCCTCGCGGATGACGAGAAGCGCCGTGTAGATCTTTTCGACGTCGAGAATCTCTCCCTTGAGCCCCTTGACGACATCCCCCTCGCGGAAGACCGCGTAATACTGTCCGAGCTTCGCGCCGCCGTTCGTTTCGCCGACGTCGATGAGGACCCTCGCGCCGGCCTCGATCACGTTGAACGAAGCCGAGCCCGCCCCGCTCGCCGCCGCGATTCCCCGAAGCTTCTGAACGACGTTCTGAACGGCCTTGTACGTCGCCGCCCCGAGAATGCCGCCGGTTTTGCCGGTTCCGAAGACCGCCCAGTTGTACGCGACGCCTCCCATTGTCTGGTTCGCCGCCCCCCGTTCGCGAGCGACCATCGTGACCTCTCCCGTCTGTGCGTTGATCACGCGGACGTCGAGCGTGACGTACGCCGTATGCGACCCGACCGCGACACCTCCGAACGGAAGCGGAACCACGCCGCCGCCCGTTTC
>CALFXN010000401.1 GCA_937957815.1 uncultured Synergistales bacterium | reverse complement strand
GCCACCAGGGCTCGGCGTCCATCATCCGCCAGTTGTGGATGCGCCCGCGGCTGTCCGGGACGACGAGCAGCGGGAGCGGCTCGGAGACCAGATTTTCCGTTCCGGCGCAGGGCGGTTTCTTCTCCGGCCTCGGCAGTTCGACGGCCGAAGCCTCGTCTTCGTGTCCGCCGAGCGAAAAGATAGTGTTCCCTCCCGCGAGAATCGCGTCGACCTTCCAGAAAAAGCAGCGGCGGTAGTACGACACGACCGCCTCCGGAACGTACTGCGCCCAGTCGATGCGCCCGTCCAGGCTGATGATGTTGTATATGGTCACGTGCGGCAGCATGATATCCCCTCCCGCCGAAAAGATTACCATGTGAGCGCTCTTAACGTAAATATATTCAAAAAGCATGTATCACCGACTTCACGCCGTCCGCAGGACGGCGGCGGATTCCCATCTGACTGCCGCCGTTGGCCGCACACCAAACACATCCCGTTTTTGCCATACGCTTCGAGCATGCTATACTATTTCATCGTAATACAACAAATAATGCTTCAAAAAATATATTTTTGAAGAAGGTGCGGCATGGACGATCGGGAGGCTTCCCCCAAGAGGAAAATACTGCAAAAGATCCTCGAAAAGGCGCGGAAGAGAATCGCCCGCTCCCCCGAGCACGAAATCGATCTGGTCGTCTCCGATTCGATCTACGAGAGTCTCTCGGGCGCGCGGACCCCGAAGCTCCGCGAGGATATCGTCGCCTATCTGCGGAACCGGGCGAAATACGTTTCGCCGCTCGATCGGCTCGTCGTCAACGTCGCCCCGCACGGTCCCGAAACGCTGAAGGATCTGGAGGACGCCGTACGGAACGCGATGAACGACGCCATTCTCTACGCCCACAACGAACTGCAGCAGATCAAAAAGTTCTACACGATCCTGTTCGTCCTCGGAATCCTGACGTTCGTCGTAAAAACGTTCGTCACCGTTTTTTTCAAGAACGCCGGCGTCAACGAAATCTTTCTCATCATCATGTGGGTTTTCGTCTGGAGGGCCGTCGAGCTGTTCTTCTTCGACCGCGGGGCCATCGTCCGGGAAAGCATGCGACTGGTCCAGCTCCACGAGGCGCGGTACGTCGCGGCGGATTTCTCCGCCACGGCGGAGCCGCGAAACGGCGATCCCGCCGACATTGTTGCGGATCGCACGGACGCCGCGGGAATGGACGACTGACGAAATCCTCGCGGACGACGTGCGCTTTCCTGACCTGCCCGGGTGCAAGACCTGCTTCTTTCGCCGAATACAAATGCGAGGGTGATTCGATGAGCGAACACGATGAAAAACGCTGCACGCTGCGGAGTGAATCCGAAAATACAGGTCTGGCGTACAATTTTTTCGACGGCATCGCCAAGGTCGTTGAACAGGCGCGGGGGCATGTCGAGCGCACCGTAAACCGAACGATATGCATGACCTACTATGAAGTGGGGCGGCGTATCGTCGAACGAGAACAGGACGGGGCGCATCGCGCCGCCTATGGCGCGAAATTGCTCTCCGAGTTGTCGTCGTACCTAACGGCGCGGTGCGGCAAAGGGTGGTCCGTCGGCAACCTGAAAAACGCACGGCAGTTTTATACGGTTTATTCACCTGAAATTCGCAAATCGGTGATTGGCGAATTGGAAAACCGCCAGTCGCTGTACGACTTTTTCAAATTGAGCTGGACGCACTACATCGTTCTGATGCGAATCAAGGACAAACATGCCCGGCATTTTTATGAAGTGGAGTCGGTGAACCAACAATGGACCGTTCGCCAACTGAAGCGGCAGTATGACAGCAGCCTGTTTGAACGGCTCGCCCTGTCTCGTGACAAAGACGGAGTCATGCGGCTCGCCGTCGAAGGACAAACGATCGACAGGCCGAGGGATATTCTGAAAGATCCGCTCGTTCTTGAATTCCTCGATTTGGAACCAAGCCTTACGTATACGGAGTCAGATCTGGAATCGGCGATTATCGCCAATCTCCAGAAGTTCCTGCTCGAGATCGGCAAGGGATTTTTGTTTGAGGCGCGCCAGAAACGGTTTGCGTTTGACGAAAAGTCATTTTTCGTTGACCTCGTCTTCTATAACCGCCTGCTGCAATGCTATGTGCTTATTGATCTCAAGACAGGCGAACTCAAGCATCAGGACTTGGGGCAAATGCAAATGTATGTCCACTATTTCGACCGTCATGTAAAACGCGAGTTCGAAAAACCAACAGTCGGCATACTGCTCTGTCAGGAAAAGAACGACAACATCGTAGAGTTGACCTTGCCGAACGACAGTAATATCTACGCCTCAGAATACAGTCTCTATCTGCCCGACAAGGCTCTGCTACAGCGCAAGCTTGCCGAATGGGTCGAAGAGTTTGAAGAAACTCATGGAGGCGACAACACATGAAGCTCCAGTTCTTGGCGATGGCTTGATTCTGGAGCATATCCGCAGCATTCAGCGCGGACGAATGGACGCCCGTCGGAATCCAGGGGAGCCGGGACTCGTGACGATACCGCATCCCCGGAAGGATCTTGGGACCGGCGTGTTCCGGAATATCCTGCGACAGGCAGGGCTTGTGTAATTTGGAGGAATTCGATGAAAACGGACCGGAATGTCTTTCCCGCTATTTTCTTCCGCGATGAAAATGTGGTCGGCGTGCGCTTTCCCGACCTGCCCGGATGCAATACCTGCGGCGACAACCAGGAGGAAGCGCTGACGATGGCGCGGGACGCGCTCGGCGGACACCTGTTATGCCTCGAAGACCTCGGGGAGGCGATTCCCACGCCGACTCCCTTCGACAAGATCCGGACGAAAAAGAACGAGGTCGTCGCACTCATCGAAGTTCACCTGTCGATCCTGAGGGAAGAAGACCGAAAACGCGCCGTCAACAAGACCGTCACCGTACCCGCATGGCTCAACCGGATGGCGATGGACGCGCACATCAACTTTTCCAGCACGCTTCAGGAAGCGTTGCGGCAGAAACTCGGCGTTTAGGATCGCCGGGGACTCGGGAGAAAGACGCCGAACCCTTTCCAAAAATCATTCCATTTCCTTCGGCGTTTCGGGGTACGAAAGCCCGAGACGTGCGAGTTCGTTTTCGACGGATCTCAAGAGCTGTTCGTCTTTTACGCCTTCTTTTGGGATCTGCCGGAGTATCGCGTAGATTTCATCGGGATCCCAGCATCCATCGAGACACTTCAGCCCGCACACGGTCAGCCGCAGGGTGCTTTCGGGAAAGCGCGCCGGAAGTCCCACTGCTTTATCACCCAGCAACATCCACAAATGGGCAATGTCGAACTCTGCGTTTCCATCCGGCGCTATTTCCATGTCCGAACACACCAAAGAGACGGCCTCGCCGAAGACCGGCTCGAGGCACGGCAGCCATCCGAGCATTATCGCCCGCTCTACCGTTTCCAGCGGTTTCAGCGTTCCGTCGAAGCGTCGTCTGACGTAGTCTTTCAACCAACCATTCCAGACTCGCGTCAGAAAGGCGGAACGTTTTTCGTCGCAGGGGACCAATTTATGCAGTTCGGAAAGGAAATACCGTGCAAAATCCCGACGATCCTCTTGTCCGGCGTCGAGAACAAACGGAGCCGCCCAATCCGCAAGCGTTCTATTAAACGGAACATACAGCGCTCCCCAAGCGACAAATTCGCAAAAGAGTCTCTTCCGTTCCCCCAGAACCGAGTCCATATCGGGGAACAGACTCACATAGAGGGTTTGCATCTTTTGCATGACTTCCGTATTCCGCTCTGTAGGTGACAGCACCCCGTGCCATGCCTGCGTAATGCTCAGGGATTTCTTTACGCTCTTCCTCAAACGCAAACGAGGAAATAGATTCCGCTTCATCCACTCAGGGAAGAGATCGTTCCAGAGAACGAGGTTTTGAAAGAGGACGATTCGTCCCATCTTCGCCGCTTTCGATCTACCGGAAAGCACTTCCTCAAAAAACGTGCGGTAACCGTCGGGAGGTTCGTCAAGCGGTTTCTTTTTCCACGATTCGCTTTGCCTCCGGATAACCGCAACGACGGCCTCCGTAAGGCTACCGCCGCCGCTGCCGGATGCTTCCGCGCTCCAATCGCCCGAAACCGTAGAGGCCGTCGCTTCTGTATCTACACGACATAGTGTCCGTAGCGTCGTTTCGGCTAACGGAACGATCTTCGAAAGCAAGTCATGAGAAAGGTCAGGCGTTTTAGATGCTTTTTCAAGAAGAATCGAAGTTGCGTTGGCAGTCTCTGTGTTTTCTGCACATCCAGTCATAAGTTCAAACAGCCGCATCCACTGATCGGAGGAGATAGCAGCTCGTTCCAGACCGTAAAAAACGGCGCTTGCGAGCCTCGGAAAATCTCCGGTGCAATCCAGAAGGGCTAACGCCCATTCGAGATTGCTTGCAGCGATATCGGCAACCTTGCTCAAATATGGATTCCAGATCCAACCGCGCTCGTCCGGAAGATCGGGCAGTCGCACAAACTCCTCGACAATTTTCTCGGGCGGCAACGCAAAAAGCGAATCAAGAGTATTGGACGAAAGACGTTTTTCATCCTCTGATGTTCCCATTCTTTCGATAAAATCGAGATGATGTCGTTGACGAAATGACGGGGCTTTTTTCGACAACGCTTCACATGCTTTTTTGACGAGCAGGCATGACGAGTCCGCCTCTCGGAGTCGATAGAGAAGCGAAAGGCGTGTATCGATACCCACATCTTCTTCCTTCTCGATCCTTTCAACCAGCTCCCGTCGCAGAGCGGGAGCCAGCCTCGGATACACCGACGCCAGAAAGCGATAGATCTCATGTTGACTCTCGTGCTCGAAGACCTTGAAACGATCGAGAAACCAGCGAACCTTTTCGTCCGGAGTTTGCCCTTCCCACTGGGTGAGGACAAAGAGCGCCATTCGCCTCAGAATGATTGCATCGGACTGAAACAAACTATCGAGCAAAGCTGGCGCGCATTCCGGAATGTGACAAATCATTCCAAGCGCAACGTCCCGTAGCGCACCCGTCAGCAGCGAAAGAAATTCGTGTTGATAGAGATTGTTTTCCTCGCATTCCTCTATTGCTTCTCTCCTGCGAGAAATTCCCAAAGAAACGCTATCGTCGAAGGAAGCTAATTGTCGCTGCATATCTTCAAGATGTGATTGCAAAATACGGACAAGACGTTCCCAGTAAAGCCGTAATGCTTCCTCGCTGTCCTTTGAAAGGAATCTTTTTCGAAGCTCCTTGAAAACGATTTCAAGTTGACTTGGAGCCGCAGGCTTTGGGTTAATTACATAATTATCAGCGAAGAAGTCATCTTCCCCAGAAAACTCTGGGTCCATAACGGAAATCCTCGGCTCGAAAAATGAGACGCACCTTGCAGCAATGATCGAAAAGTAGAAAGAATGCCTCCGCATCTCCCGGGAATCGACAGGAATTTGTAAGGTAACACAGCAATTCGAGGCGACATCCCGAGGAGTAAGTCGCCACTAGGATATTACACAATCGTCTGAAAAGAACTGGGGAGAGTTTGCTATTTGCATCTCTTCGATCTCTCCACATAGCCCGCGCTATTCCATTCCAAAGACAGGGGGAGACCTCTCCCTTCATTTCCTGAAATACCGAAAGCGCATTTTTTTTTAGTCGAGAACACCACCTGTTCGGCATACCACTCTGCAAAAATTTCACCGGCCCCTGAGATGTTCCTTGCTTTTCCATCGAAAAGCACCCGAAACGCATCAATATTCCTCAAAATCCATGGAAGCCACTTGCCCGCATATTCTCCGACGGCCGCAGTCGTGAAAAAACGAACCATTTCTTTGCGTCGAAGCTGCCTTTGCAAATAGCTGTACTCACAATCCATGGAATCGGCACGTGATGGACGATTCCGGGCTATTTCCGTGATTCTGTTCCGATGATCAACATAATCCGCATGTATGTACTTTCCGGTGTTTATGATCACCGGGAGAAGTTCCGCATGATGGTCTGTTCCGCTCCCCGTCGGGTAGGGTATTGCCGCGATATCCAAACTGCGCCATTTTTGACCGTTTTCCTCCAAATCGACATCGAGCACCAAAGAAAAGCGTTCCGGCAACGGACCACTCTTTTCTTGAAAACTTGTTCTGGACGGCAGCCCCCTCACCAGATACGTCAACACCGTATCGTCGTGACTGTAGCCGACAAAGAGCACCGTGTAGCTCCGGAACAGGTCGAGAAGAAAGCGGCGGGCCCACCCCTCCGTCAGGTAGGCCCGGCCGAAATCTTCGTCCGTGAACACGGTCCGTCGCGGTTCGTCGTGAAGCGAGCCGTGAATGTGAACGATTCCGGTGAAGTCGCTTCCCAGAGGCAACGCAGGCGCGGTAAAGAGCTTCGGCTCCTTATTATGGAGAGATCGGAATGCCGACGCGAAGAGGTCGTCCATATTCGTCGTGACGACGCGAATGTGGTCGCCATCCGGAAAGAGTTTGAGGAGCGCTTCGTGGAGCAGCGTATGCCGTGCGGCTGGGTCTCCAAGGCGGGACATCGCCGCCCGATGAATTTCGATCTCTCTCCGTTCCAGTTCTCCGAGGAAAAAGTCCGGTTGCTCTCCCTTCTTCAATTCAATGCCGTACTCTGTGCCGATTTCCACAACAAGTCCGCGGAAGCTCGGCAGATTCGCGGGGGCTCCCATGGAAACGCCGGCGCCCGCAAAGACGACCAGTTTCCCCGCTTCCATACTTTCGAGCAGAGAATCGGGCAGATCGACGGACGGCGTCACCAGCATGAACGATTCCTCCCCGGAGGACCTAAAAGAGCATAATATTCGATATGTTTATTATAGCAATTCTTATTTCGACTCCACGCCGAACGACGGTAATTCTTTTCTGCGGATTTCCCCGCTCCCCCTCCCTCCCCGCCTTCCCGCAAAACATCGCCCCGCATCACGCCCCCGTGCGCCGACCCAAAAAGCTGCTACAATCACCGGTATCGCATCCGCAGAAGGGAACGCAGGGGAACCGGCGCGTTCCGCACGGCGGAGAAATATACCGGGAGGCCTTCACATGAAATTGTTCCATCGCGTGTGTGCGTTGTCGCTTCTTCTCGTCCTTTCGCCGCTTTTCGCGGGACTTCCGCCGGCGATCGCGTCGGACGAGGCGGATTCGTCCGAATGGCGATTTTCCGTGACGCCCTACGTCTGGGCGTGCGGCGTCGTCGGGACGGTCGGCGTCATGGGGCGAAAGGCGCACGTCGATCTGAGCTTCAGCGATGTCCTCGACCACGCCGACAAGACGGGGCTTCTCGCGTTCCAGGGGTTCAAGGGGAAGCAGTATTTCTTCTTCGACGGGATGTATCTCGACGCGGCGGACACGGAGCCCTACACGCTGCACGAGGAACAGGGGGCCCTGTTCGCGGACGTCGACATCACCATGAAGCGGATGCAGGCCGCATGGGGGACGCGCGTCTACGAAAGCGACTCCGCGGCCGCGTACGCTTTCGCGGGCGTCCGCTACTGGGGCCTCACGAACCGCCTGACCTTCCGGACCGCGTCGGTCACGCTCAAGAGCTACAAGGACGACGAAAGCTGGATCGACCCGATCGTCGGCGTCCGCTTCGAAAAACAGCTCTCGCCCACGCTGTCCTTCATCGGGATGCTCGACGCGGGCGGGTTCGGCGTCGGATCGGATTTCACGTGGGAGGCCATGGCGGACTTTTCCTGGCGGATCTCGAAACGGTTCTCGATCGAACTGGGCTACCGGTATCTCTATCTGGACTACGAAAAGAACGGCTTCGTGATGGACACGTACAACGACGGGATCTTCATCGGACTGAACTGGAGCCTCTGACGCCCCGGGGGCGATTCCGAAAGGACGTGATTGCGGTGACGAACACGCGATACCCCCAAGTGAAACTTGCGGGAACCCCGAAAGAACGCGGACGGCTCTACGGCGGCGCCTGCCGCTCCATGATCGACGCGAGCGTCCGGAACTACGCGGACATGTTCGCCGCCTTCAGCGAAATCTCGTGGGAGAGCGCGAAGGCCCTGGCTCTCGACTACCTTCCGTTCATCCGTGACTACTGCCCCAAGGCCGTCGGGGAGATGGAAGGGATCGCCGAAGGCTCGGGGCGGGATTTCGGCGACATCCTCGCCCTGAACGTCCGGAGCGAGATCGTCCTCGACCGGTGCGTCGACGGCTGCACGGCGTTCGGCGTCTCGCCGGTCGCGTCCGCCGATGGCAGTACCTACGTCTGCCAGAACTGGGACTGGATCCGCCGCCAGCGGGATTCCGTCGTCGTCGTGACGCTCGAACAGCCGCCGGAGCCCACGCTCACGATGATCGCGGAGGCCGGGATGGTGGGCGGCAGGGGGCTCAACGACGCGGGGCTCGGGCTCTGCTTCAACGCCCTGAGCACCGGGAGGGGCGGGCCGGGCGTTCCCGTCCACATTCTGCTCCGGGGGATCATGGACTCCCGGACGCTCTCCGACGCGGTCCAGAGCGTCGCACTCGCGAAGCGGGCGAGCTCGGCCAATTTCGTCGTCGGGACGTCCGAAGGAGAGATCATCGACATCGAGGCGTGCCCCGAGGACTACTGGGTGTTCTACGCGGAACGCGGGTGGCTCGCGCACACGAACCACTTCACGGCCCCGAACCTCGTCGGCCGCGTCCCGGACACCGGGAAGACGATCCTGCCCGACACGTTCCAGCGGCTCGGGCGCATCGACGTCCTCCTCTCGGCGAGCGAGGGGTGCGTCGACGTCGACCGCTGCGCGGAGCTCCTCTCCGACCACGCGAACCATCCCGATTCGATCTGCCGCCACGAGGACCCGCGCGACCCGGAGGGAAAGCGTCTCGCGTCGGTCTACTCAATGATCATGAACCTGACGGAGCGGACCATCTGGCTCAGCGATTCAAACCCCTGCAAGCGCGCGTTCTCGGCGTATTCCGCTTCCGCCCGAAGCGGCGAATAGGGGCGATCCGCCCGGGGACATCGCTCTAGAAGTACGTTCCCTTGGTGCGGTAGTTCTCCCGGCGTTCGGCCGCCAGCTTTCGGGCAAACACGTCGAATTCGTCTCTTTTCTCCCGGTACAGGGCTTCGAAGTCGCGCGCGGACTGCGGCAGGATGATCAGGAGCGCCTTCTTCTCCACCTCGTCGAGAACGTACGCGACCGCCTCGTCGACGCTGATGGAGTCGGGCGGCGGCGTCAGGCCGCCGAAGATCGGCGTGACGACGTTGGCGGGGCAGAAGACGCTGAAGCGCAGCCCCTCGGGCTCCAGTTCGTAGTGCAGGCTCTCCGTCATGGAGATGACGGCCGCCTTGCTCGCGGCGTAGACCGCCTGGTACGGGACGGGGATCCGCCCCGTAATCGATCCGGTGTTGACGATGTGGCCGAAGCCCTCCTCCCGCATGAGCGGAATCGCGGCGTACGTCCCGTGGACCACGCCCATCACGTTCAGGTCGAGGATGAACCGCCAGATCTCGAACGTGATCTTTTCCGTCGGAAGCGTCATCCCCATCCCCGCGTTGTTGAACACGAAATCGAGATGCCCGTCGAACGCCTTCGCGCTGCCGACGAGTCCGGCGACCTGCTCCTGCTTCGTGACGTCGGTGCATACGGGAACGACCCGGCCCGGATAGTCGCGGTTCAGCCGGTCGGACTCCTTCCGGAGGTTGCCCTCCTTCAGGTCGCCCATGAAGACGGCCTTCGCGCCCTTCGAGAGCAGGCGCTCGGTTATCCCCAGCCCGATGCCCGATGCCGCTCCCGTCACCACCGCCACTGTGTCCTCGTAATATCCGCTCACGTTCTTCGTCCCCCTTCCCTACGGCAACATTCTCGAATCGCCGACGTTGAGCCTCGCGACCCCCCGGAACATCGACGCGCCGAGGCTCCGGACGACCGGAAGGTCCGCCAGCGTTCCGATGATCCTCCACTGGAGCGGGTGCTGTTCGTACGAGGGCTTCGTCCACCGGATCGCGCCCTCGCCCGTCCACGCGCGGTTCACCCGCATCTCCTGCGGATAGAGCGTCGCGTGGCTCAGCGCCGCGCCGCCCTTCCCGAGGTTCGGAAGATAGCGCCAGCCGAAGAAGTTGACTTTGGAATTTTCGTTCATGACCGCGACGTCGCGTTCGGGCAGCTCGCCCTTCGACGTGAAATCGAGCGCCAGGAAGCCGAAGCTCTCGAAGCTCGCGGACGTGAACCAGCGGTCGCCGATGTGCCGTTCGGACGCGATGTCGGCGAAGACCTTCGGCATTCCGTCCTCCTCGCGGCCGCCGATGATCGGGCAGGCCTTGTTCTCCCAGATGACGAAGACGTACTCCCCTTCGAGCCCCTCGGAGTTTCCCATGTACCGGACGGGCGCGGAGACCTGTATGAGCCGGTACTCGCCCCCCGCCATCCACTCGACGTCGCGGGCGTTGGCGTACTGGACGGACACGGTCGGCCCGCGGAGTTCGAACGCCTCCGGAATGAGGGGCAGCAACGCATCCGGCTCGGTCTCGAACCGGACGTTGATGCCGGACATGTCGCCATACACCGTCCGCACGGGATAGAACGGATGTCCCCCGAAGTGGACGGGCATGCTGTAGACGAAATCCTCCTGGAACACGAACCTGCCTCTCACGTGCTTCACCCCCTGCTTGGATTGAAAACGATACTCCCGGCCGGAAAGCCGCGCGGTCCGTCGATGGCGGCCCGAGCGGGAATTGTATATTTTGTGGCCGACGCAATATTTTTCTTCAATGTGTCATTTTGTGCTAATTATAGTCTCTTATGAGATGCAACGAAACGTCGCGGCGGACGGAAGGGGCGTCTTCGGGCAGGCGGTCGGGCCGTCGAATGCGGCGAAAGCGCCGTTTCACACGCCGGGGGGAAGCTTGTCCTCCATCAGACAGCGCAGATTCATGGTTTCGCCGTCGACGACGAACGTTCCGTCGCCGACGGCGTGGAAGGTGCGCCGCTCCTTCCGGGCGGCGTCGATCCACGCCCGTACGCCCTTCAGAAGGACGATGCCCGGTCCCTCGACGTAACCGTCCACGCGGCACTCCAGACAGGCGAGGCATTCGGCCACGAGCGGCGCGATGACGTCCGCGGCCGGCGCAGGCGTCAGCCCGAACTCCCGGAACTTGTCGACATTCGCGCCGGAGCAGTCGCCGATGCGGACCGCCGTTTCCGCGATGTCGACGGTCGGTACGGCAAGGACGCATTCCTTCGTCTTC
>CALFXN010000400.1 GCA_937957815.1 uncultured Synergistales bacterium | reverse complement strand
TTCTCTTCTGGTTTCTCTGGCGGCGCGGAATCTACTCGAGCATCGCGGAAATCGCATCGCTCGCCGACGAGATGCGGACGCGGCTTTCGGACATCGGAGGAAAGGATCTCCAGGGGGCGAGCGAGGCGCTTTCGATGCTGGCTTCGAAGTTTTCCACCATACGCAGGACGTTCGTCCGTGAGATCGACACCTTCGTCCAGGATCTCTACGGCCTCTTCCACGTCATCTCGCGCCAGCAGGAGGAAATCGCGTCCTTCAACGAAGAGACGGAGGCGATGAACCAGGAACTCGAAGAGACGAACAACCAGCTCCTGCTGCGGGAGTCGGTGTGGGAACGGACGCTCGACATCTCCCGGATCTTCGTCGCCAATGCGGACATCCTGAGCGGCATCCGCGTGACGCTTTCGGCGATCCGCGAGGACATCGGCGCGTTCGGGGTCCTCGTATCATCCGTCGAGGACGATCTGTTCCGTCTCGTGGCATCGAGCGGCTACGACAACCAGCTCCTGAACTTCTCCATCAGGAAGGACGGGATCGTCGCGTCGCAGAGCATCGAGACGCGTCAGCCGGTGTGGGTCTCCGACATCTCGACGAATCCCACGGCGCATCCCGTGCATCCGAAGGTCAGAAGCGAACTTTTGATCCCGCTCTTCCAGGCCGGCGAAGAGGAGGGTGTCCTCGAGATCGCCTTCGACTCCCCGATGCGGGAGGACCCGTTCCTGACCGAGACGCTGATGCCGGTCGCGGCCTACCTCGGCGGCCTGATCCACGGCGAGAAGATGCGTCGCGAGGTCAAAGGCTCCTACGGGCATCTCGCGGAGAAGCTCCAGTTCGTGACGAGCATCTATCACGACGAGACGGCCGCCCACATCTCGCGGATCGGGGAGTACTGCCGTCTGCTGGCGTGGGCCGTCGGCCGGGACGTCACGGAGCAGGAGGACATCGCGCTCTTCGCGCGGCTCCACGATATCGGAAAGCTCAAGGTGCCGACGGAGATCCTCTCGAAACCCGGGCCCCTCACCTCCGAAGAGTTCAGGGTGATCACGAACCATCCCGTCTGGGGAGCGGAGATCATCGGAGACGCGTCGTGGCTCTCGATGGCACGGAACATCTGTCTGACGCACCACGAGAAGTGGGACGGAACCGGATACCCCTCCGGGCTCAGGGGCGACGAGATCCCGTGGGAGGGACAGGTCGCCGCGCTCGCGGATATCTACGACGCGCTGCGGTCGTACCGGACCTACAAGCCGCCGCTGCCGCACGAACGCGCGGTGGAGATCATCACGAAGGGCGACGGCCGCGTCCGCCCGGAACATTTCAGCCCGGAGCTTCTGAGGGCGTTCGATCTCGTCGAGGATCGTTTCCCCGGTATCTTCCTGCGGCACAACGACCCCGACGAAGTTCCATAGGCCGCGTTCCGATACCTTCGAACGCAGGGTCAGCGCCCCCCGGCGCTCGCTCCGGGAATCCGCCCTTCCCCAGCCTCTTCGACGGTCATTCCGTCCCTGATCCTGTAGATCCTCCGGAAGGTCGGGATGATCTTTTCGTCGTGCGTCACTACGATGATCGCCGTTTCGTACTTCCGGGCCATCGCGTTCAGGATGCCGATGACGGCGAGCGCCCGCTCGCCGTCGAGCGGAGCGGTCGGTTCGTCCGCGAGGACGATCGGCGGCCGGTTCGCGAGCGCGCGGGCGATGGCGACCCGCTGCTGTTCGCCCCCCGAGAGCGTCGCCGGCATCGCCGATGCCCGGTGCGCGCACCCGAGCGCCTCGAGAAGCTCCCGCGCCCGGTTGCGCGCCTCCCCGTTCGGCCGTCCGGCAAGCATCGGAAGCAACGCCACGTTGTCCGTCACATCGAGAAACGGGATCAGATACGGCGCCTGGAAGATGAACCCGATATAGTCCCGGCGGAGCGCCCGGAGATCCCGGATCGTCCATCCGCCGTCGAATATCGTTTCGTCGCCGAGACGGATGCGCCCCGAAGTCGGTTCGATCACGGCCCCGAGACACTTGAGGAGCGTGCTCTTCCCCGATCCCGACGGGCCGATCAGACCGACGACCTCCCCCGCCCCGACCTGCATGTCGACGCCCTGGAGCGCGTCGACCGCAGTCTCTCCGGAGCCGTATCGCTTCCGGAGCCCCTCGACGACGATTCCCGACCCCGCCATGTCAGCCTCCGACGGCTTCCGCGGGGTCCACTCGGATCGCGGCCCGGAGCGCTATTCCGCTCGCGAGCAGACAGATCGCGAGAACCATCGCGAGAGCGGCCAGCGAATCCCGGGGGATGAGGAGGACATGTTTCGGGAAGAACGGGGCCCAGAAGGTCGACGCGACCTTTCCCACTGCGAAACCGATCGCGCCGAGTCCCAGAGACTGCTGGACGATCATCGCGGCGATCGTCCGGTTTTTCGTTCCGATCAGCTTCAGGACCGCGATCTCGCGGATCTTTCCGAGCGTGAGCGTGTAGATGATGAACGCAACGATGGCGGCGCTGACGATCGCGAGGATCACGAGGAACATTCCGATCTGCCGCGCCGACGTCGCGATGAGCTTCCCCACGAGAATGTCCTCCATCTGCGCCGCCGTATATACCTGAAGGCGCTTCCATCGCCGGATCGACTCCGCGACCGTGTCCGCGGACGCCCCCGGCGCGACGCGGACGAGAATCGCGTTGACCGACGAACTCGATGTCTGCGAGGCGATGACCGCGTCGAGAACATCCGGCGCACCCGGCCGGTTGAAGACCGGATTGACGGCCGTCCGTCGCCGCTGCTGGAGAATCGCGTCGCTGTCCTTCAGGAACTGGGCCTCCTGCGCGTCCCGGAGCGGGATGAACACCATCGGATCTCCCCCGGAGGACACCATTCGGCTCGTCAGCCCGACGACGGCGTATTCGTTTTTCCGGATCCGGATGCGCTCCCCGACACGGAATCCCGCCGCGACGTCGGCAAGCGCCTCGTAATGCCCCCGGGTGATTCGGCGCCCGGCGACGAGACTCCCCGGCTGTCCCGGCTCGAGAGGAATTCCCGGAACGACGCCGACGACCATCGCGCGGACGTCCCGGTCCCGCGCGCCGACCTGCATGGTCACATAGACGGCGTTCGTCGCGTGAGCGACGCCGGGGACTCCGCGGATGCTCCGCCACGCCGCGTCGTGAACGCCCGAGGGCTCGGCGAAGGGTCCGAGCGTGTCCTTCTGGACGACCCACAGGTCCGCGCCGGTGTTGTCGAGAAGCGCCTTCGCGTCGTCGACCATCCCCCGGTACACGCCGGCCATCGTGAGGGACACTCCGATCAGGAGGCCAAGCCCCACCCCCGTGAAGACGAATCTGCCCCACGAGTGGAGGATGTCCCTTCCGGCGAGGTTGATCATGGCGCCGTCCCCCGAATGCGTTCGACGACCGATATCCTCCGGCCCTCGTCGAGCGGCCTTGCGCTGTAGACGACGACGCGCTCTCCCGGTCGCAGTCCGGAGAGAATCCGGAGGTTCCCGTCGAGGTCGCTTTCGCCCGGCGTCACCGGAACGAAACGGGCCCTTCCGTCGTCGTTTGTCCAGACGCCGGTTCGTCCGCCGACGCTCGCGAGACTCGCGGCCGGGATCACGGGAGAGGGAGGAAGGACGGGCAGCGCGATCGTCACTTCGACAAGTTCCCCGATCGACGGGAGCGGTTCGGGAATCCGATCGAAGGCAACCTTCGCGAGAATCTCCTCCGTCACCTCGTCGGCCAGCGGCTCCACCCTGAAGACACTGCCTGGAAGGGACGTCCTTCCGGCCGAACGCAGGACGATCGAGGCGGAAAGCCCCGCTTTCAGTCCCGACGCGTGCGTCTGGTCGATGCGGACGTGGACCCTGAGGCTCTCCGGATCGACGAGTTCGATGACGGGCTGCCCGGCCGATATTGTGCTTCCCGGTTCGCCTTCCCTCGAAACGACGAGTCCGTTGACGGGCGACGTGAGACGGAGATTTTTCAGCAGGGTGAGAAGCGCTTCCCGTTCGGCCCGCGTCCGCTCGAGTTCCTGCCGCGCCGCGGCCAGGTTGGCTCCCGCGGAGGCTGCGAGCGCCCCCGCGACGGCGCGTTCCTTGCGCCACGACTCGGCGGATTCGAGGCTGACGGCCTTCGCGCCGACGAGCTTCTCGAACCGCCGCGACTGGGAGTCGGCGTAGGAGAGCCGCGCCCGGGCGTCGTCGAGCTGCGAGACGGCCGCACGAACGGTGGCCTCGGCGCGTCCCGCGGCGGCCTCCTGGGCCCTGATTCTGTCGGGAAGGTCCGCGGGGTCCATCTCGCCGAGCGTCTGTCCCTCCCGAACCCGCTCTCCCACGGCGACGTCGAGCCGCAGGAGGCGCCCCGTCGCTACCGGACCGATCGCGTAGCGACGCCTCGCTTCGACATTTCCGATGCCGAAGATCGCCGGAGAGACGCTTCGCTCCGCGACCGTCGCGACCGTCACCGGAACCGCCGCGAACGGACCGGTTTTCACGGCGACGAACGCGAAGAGTCCCCCGAGCGCCGCAAGGATCGCGAAGAACGCGAGACTGCGTCCGGAGATTCGGATTCGCGCCGTCATGCCGCGGACACTCCCCTGAGCCAGATGATGAAAGCGGCATCCGCGCCCGCGCGGATGTCCCCGACGCGTCCGGAGAGCGTCGCCTGGATAACGAGCCCCTGGATGCTCCCGATGAGGGCCATCGCCGCCGAACGCATGCAGACCTCGGAAGAGACCTGCCCGAGTTGCTTCGCCTCGTCGAGCCGTTCGAGAATCCGCGCCGCGTAGGTCTCGAGAAACGCCGCCGTCGCCCGCTTCGCGCCCGTCTCTTCCGTCCGCTGGAGTTCGCCGAACATCAGGCGCGGAACGCCGGGATTCGACTCGACGAACCCGACGTGCGCCATGAAGATCCCCCGGAGCGCCCCGAACGGCGACGCCTCGTCCCGCACCGCCTCGTCGATCCGCGAGAGGATCCGCTCGGAGACCGATTCCATCACGGCCTGCAGCACGGCGTCCTTGTTCGGGAAATGCCGGAACAGCGCCCCCTGCGTCAGCCCCATGCGCTCCGATATTGCGGCCGTCGTGATGTCCGCCGGGTTCATCTCCGAGGCGAGGTCAATCACCGCATCGACGGCGAGCGCCCGCCGCTCCTCCGAAGATCGTCTCTTCCCGATTTCCATGCAATCTCCTCCGCGTATAGTAAGTAATCGATTACTTACTATACGCGGCCTCTCCTCCTTCGTCAAGCGTCCCCATCGCGCGCCCACCATTCCCTCTTCGCGCCGGATACGATACAATCGCCGCACGACTCCGGTCGGACGAATGGGGGAAGGGACGCTGCTTCTCGGAATCGCGCCCGCGCTGCGGGCCTTTCGGCACAGAAACTACCGGCTGTTTTTCTCGGGGGAATGCGTTTCGCTCACGGGACTCTGGATCCAGCGGGTCGCCATGAGCTGGCTCGTGTACGGCATCACGGGGTCCGCGCTCAGCCTCGGGATCGTCGACTTCACGGGGCAGTTCACGGTCTTCGTCTTCGGGACGTTCACCGGGGCGCTCATGGAGCGCTACGACCTCCGGAAGGTCATTCTCGTCTGCCAGAGCCTGAGCATGGTCCACGCGTTCACGATGGCGATCCTGACGCTCTCGGGAATCGTACAGTACTGGCACGTCGTCGTCCTCGCGTTCCTTCTCGGCGTCTCGGACGCGTTCGAGCTTCCGGCCCGCCAGGCCTTCGTCCCGCGGCTCGTCCCCGATCCGAAGGACCTGTCCAGCGCGATCGCGCTCAACTCGACGCTCTTCAACGGCTCCCGGCTCGTCGGTCCCGCGGTCGCGGGATACGTCATCGCGTTCGTCGGCGAGGGGGTCTGCTTCGCCCTCAACGGCCTGAGCTATTCGGCGACGCTCGCGGCGCTCCTCATGATGCGGATGCCGGCGGTTCAGGTCCGGCGGGAAAAACGGAATATCCTGAAGGAGTACGGCGAGGGGCTTTGTTCCGTCGCGTCCGTGGCGCCGCTGCGGAACGCGATGATCGGCCTCGCGTTCCTCTCGCTTTTCGGGATGCCCTTCATGACGCTGATGCCCGTCTTCGTCCGCGAGGTTCTCGCCGGAGGGCCGCAGTCGCTCGGGCTTCTGATGGCGTCCATGGGGATCGGGGCGCTCGCGGGATCGCTGCTTCTGGCGGCGCGCCCGTCGCCCGTCGGACTCGGGCGGACGATGGCGCTCGCGTGCCTGTCGCTCGGGATGTTCCTCGCGACCTTCTCGACGTCGCGCCATTTCGCGCTTTCGGCGATCCTCATGCTTCCGACGGGTTTCAGCCTGATCACGGCGATCGTCGCGTGCAACACGCTCGTCCAGACGCTCGTCGACGAGGACAAGCGCAGCCGCGTGATGAGCCTCTACGTGGCCGCGTCGGTCGGCGGGGCGCCGACCGGGAGCCTGCTCGCCGGATGGGCGGCGTCGCTGTTCGGCGCGCCGCTCACGATCGCGTTCTGCGGGGCCTTCGTGGCGATCCTCGGGGCCGTCCTTCTCGCGCGCCACCCGGCGACGCTCGCGGCCGTCACGGAGATCTACCGGAAAAAGGGGTTTATCGAATAAGTTTCGTCAATTCAGGGAGGGTGTTGTCATGACCGTATTCGAAACGCTGCGCGATTCCGTTGCAGACGAATGGGAGAGGCTCCTGGCCCATCCGTTCGTCTCGTCGATGGCGGACGGAACGCTCCGGCCGGAGACATTCCGGTTCTATCTCCGCCAGGACGACTACTATCTCGACGTTCTTCTCCGCTGCATGGGGGCGTTCGTCTCGAGGGCGCCGGACCGCCCGGCGCGGCGTCTGGGGGTTCGCCTTCTCGCGGGGACGCTCTCGGGAGAACTGGAGATGCACGATGACCTCATTGGAAGAGACGCCACGGAGGGTCTCGAGGTCTGCGACGCCGCGCTCGCGTACGAGGCCTTCCTGCTCCGGATCGCGATGGAAGGGGACGCGACCGCGATCCTCGTTTCGATGACGCCCTGCATCGCAAGCTACCGGGAGATCGCCGCGCGGTACGAGGGGCGCATCCGCTCGCACATTCCGGCCGCGTACGCAGAGTGGTTCGCAACATACGGCGGAGACGAATACGGCGCTCTCGTCGACGACACGCTCGCGTGGCTCGACGGGGCGATCCCGTCGCTCGACGGCGTCGCCGGGAAACGGCTCCGGAGCATCTTTTCCGAAGCGGCATCGCTCGAACGCCGCTTCTGGGACGACTGCGCCGGCCGCCCTTGAAAGCAGGACGCGCGACAAAACGCGGGAACGCCTCCGCCGACGGATGATCCTGTTGCGGCCTATGACTCACGCCGTTCGCGCAGAAACGCGCGGAGCGCGTCGAGCCCTTCCCCCGTGATCGACGAGACGCGAAAGACGCGCCTCACGCCGCTGCGCCGCCGTGCAGATGTCGCCGCAGGACACGTACGCGTTCATTTCGGGCGTCATGTCCGCATTCGGCCGCCTTGCCTTCGACGCTGTCCGCCATTTCGTACACATCCGTCCGGTCGATCGCCGCGTCGCGGAGCGCGGTTTCGTATTCCTCCTTCTCGACGACCGCGGCCCCCTTGAGGACCAGCGTCGCCCCGTTTCCGACCGTCTCCGATCCTCCGATGAAACCGGGGAAGCACTCGCCCTTTCCTTCGAGCTTGCATCGCGGCTCGATTAGATCCTTCACGGGAATGATTCGCACGCGCCCGCGAACGAACGATCGTTTCGCCGCGAAAAGGTACCTTTGAATATAAAACGAGACTATCCCGCATTCTCACACTTCGTGATTATATGAGAGAGGACACCAGGGAATCACTGGAAGAACTTCCCGTCGAAAAACGACGTCTTTGTTGTGCATATGCACAAAATAGGGTCCCCTGAATACACATCGTCCGACCGTTGACCCCGTTGCAATCGGGCATTTTCCTATTGCCGCAGGTAGCTGAAATGTACGGGCGTGAAGAGACGCAGTCATGCCGGACGAAGGGAGGCCATGAACATCCACGGAAGCTATGCCCAGGCCATTTCAGGAAGGATACGTCCCTCTACGACATCGGAGACTTCGAGCTGGAGGATCTTCTGCTCACACTCAACAGGGACGCCGCGAGGGAGTATTCGCTCAGGAACATCGGACGGCTGTTCGACTCGCCGCAGTGGAGCCGCGAACTCGATGATACGCTCCGCGAGTGGCTGCTCGCCCCGACGCACCCCGGCGGCAGGCGCGGAGGCTCGGAATCCACCGGAATACGCTGTCGTACCGTCTCGAAAAGATCGCGGAGATCGGCGGTTTCGACCCGAAAGACCCGTCGGAGATCTTCGCGCCGCGAATCTGCCTGACGCTGCGGGATCTTCACGCCGACCAGCCGTTCAGGACGACGTGAGCGCTCTTTGCCCTACCACTTGATGACTCCGAGGGGCCGGAGGCGTGCGACCTTCCGGCAGAGTCCCGCCCGTTCGACGACATCGACGACGCGATCGACGTTCTTGTACGCTTCGGGGGCCTCCTCGCCGAGCGTCCGCAGGTTGTCGGTCCGGACCAGAATCCCGCGATCCTCCATACGCCGCATCAGGGCCTCCGGGTCCGAAGCCCTCAGCGCCGCGCCGCGGCTCATGCGGCGGCCCGCGCCGTGGCACGTCGAGCAGAAGCATTCGGTCGCGCCCCTGTCCGCGGCGAGAACGTAGCTCGCGGTTCCCATGCTCCCGGGAATGACGACGGGCTGCCGCGGCGGGACGAAACCGGTTCGCGGTCGGCCGAGCGCGACGTCGTAGAACGCCAGGGAGCACTCGCCGACGAGCGCCTCGGGGCTTTCCGCCGCGATCTCGAGCCGAACGTCCGCCGGATGTTCCAGATGCCGCCACGGCATGACACTCCCTCCACGATGGAACGTGTGTCGATTATATCCCTCCGGCCGCGTTCCCGTCGGGCAGCGTGATCTCGACGAGAAGGCCCGGGGCCGCGTTCCGCGCGACGACCGTTCCTCCGTGGCAGCGGACGGCCCGCTCCGCGATCGCGAGGCCGAGCCCGACTCCGCCGCTCTCCCGGTCGCGCGCGGCGTCGATGCGGTAGAACGGACGGAAGATCCTCGAGAGCTCCTTCTCCGGCAATCCGGAACCGTAATCCCTGATGGAGATGACGATCTCCTCACCCCTCCGTTCCGCTCCGACGTCGACCGACGTCCCGGACGGCGTGACGCGCAGCGCGTTGCGGACGACGTTCTCGACCGCGCTCCTGAGGAGGTGGTCGTCGCCCCGGATTTCGAGGTCGCCCGGCATATCCCCGAGCCGGATTCCCTTGTCGTCGCTGCACCCCTCGAACCGGGCGTCCTCGGCGACTTCGGTCAGCAGCACCGGAACGTCCACCACGCCGTGAAGCATGTCGGGAGGGCAGAGTTCGGCCTCCGAGAGCTTGAGAATCTGGCCGACCATGTCGCTCACGCGTTCCGCCTCGCGCCCGGCACGGTCGAGAAAACCGCCCGCATCGGACGATATCTCCTTTCGCGCGAGCGTCAGCGCCACGTCGAGACGCTGGAGCGGGGAACGGAGTTCGTGCGATATGTCGCCCATGAGCCGCCGCTGCGAAACGATCAGATCCTCGATGCGTTCGGCCATCGCGTCGAAAGCCATCCCGAGGTCGGCGATCTCGTCGCCCCTGGCCGTCACCGAATTTCCTACCCGCGCGGCGAGTTCGCCGCGTCCGAGGCGCATCGTGGCGCCGCGGAGCTCCAGTATCGGAGCGACGATATGCCGTACGAGAACGAAGCACAATATCGCCCCGACTCCCATGGGGATCAGAAACATCAGCGGATTGCGCGGCGGAAGGGGGGGCTTTCCGCGAAAGACCGAAAAGAACGCCGAGAGTTCGTAGATGTCGCCCGAAACGGCGAACGGGACCGCGACGGAAACGACGTCGCCCCGGGGAGGCGGCGCCTCCGGGGCGACGGGCCTGGTGCCGCCTTCCGCGCAGCGCACGGAGAACTCGGCCCCGCTCTCCGCGCCCGCCTTTGCGAGACGCACCGCGAGTTCGTCCGCACGGCCGAGCTCGAGAAGTTCCGCGGCTTCCTTCGCGAGCGAGGAGGCCGTCCATCCGACGAATCTGTCGATGTTGTGGCGGGGATTGAATTCGTGACGGCCCTTGTCGAGCGTGAAGATGACCTCGTTGATCGCGAGGGGAAGGAACAGGGCGAGAAGGAAACCGAAGTAGACCTTCCAGAAGAGCGAAAGCCTCCTCATACCTGCTCCTTCTCCCTCCCGCCCTCGGATCTGTCCGGAAACACGAAGACGTATCCTTCGCCGCGAACGTTCCGAATCCGTTCCGACTCGTCCGGATAGGTCCCGATCTTGCGACGGATATTGCTGATGTGGACGCCGATGCTCCGGTCGAACGGAGAATGCCTGCGCCCGAGAACCTCCCGCGAAATCCTGTCGAGCGAGAGAAGTTCTCCCGCCGAGGCCATGAGAAGCTCGAGCATCCGGAACTCGGTTCCCGTCAGGTCAGTCGCCTTTCCGGCGATCGTCACGGAACGCGATTTCGTATCGAGGACGAGGTCTCCGATCTCGACGGTTCCCGCATCGCCGCACCCCGTCTCCGTCCTGCGCAGGACGGCGCGGATGCGCGCCGCGAGCTCCCGGGTGTTGAACGGCTTCGGAACGTAGTCATCGGCCCCCATCTCGAGTCCGACGATCCGGTCGACGTGCTCCCCCTTCGCCGTCAGCATGAGAACGGGGACCCTGCTCTTGCTCCGGATCTCGCGCAAGGCCTCGAAACCGTTGCACCCGGGCAACATGACGTCGAGGATCACCGCGTCGTAGTTTCCCGACAGGGTTTCGCGGATGCCGGAAAGTCCGTCGTGAACCGCATGGAATTCAAACCCCTCGCCCGAAAAGAATGCCGACAGCAGGTCGCACAGCTCCACATCGTCGTCGATCGCGAGAATCCGCCGCATCGCTCGTTCTCCTCTCCGTTGCCGTTCGATGGAGTCATTTTCCATGAAGTATAGCAAGAGCGCGAACGCCGGACGCACGGCTTTCCGTTTCTTGACATTTCTTTGTTCCGGCAGGCGTATCCTTGACGAACCCCTGACCACTCCTTACCGAAAACGCAACAAGAGCCCCCGTGCCGTCTTCCCGAAAGGAGGGACCGGAACGAAACGGGAAAAGGCGCACGAAATCCGGCATCAGGCGTATCATAGGAATAAGGAGGGACGGACATGCGTATTTCCGAAATGGCGACGACGATGAACACCGTACAGACATCGCAGGTCGGAAACGTCACCGCGCAAACGACGCAGGGCGGCGAAGAGGTATCGGACGGAGAACGGGACAAAGTTGGGATCTCCCGGTTCGCCGAACTTCTGAACAAACTCAGGGAGTTGCAGGAAAAGGACCCGGAACTTTTCAAGAGCACCGTCTCCGAACTCGCGAACGACGTCCGCGAGAAGGCGAAAACGGCCACCGGCATGGACGCGAAGATGCTCGGCAATCTCGCGGACGATCTCGAGACGGCCGCAAAAACCGGAGACCTTTCCGCGCTCCAGCCGAAAGCGCCCGAGGAGAACGACGACTTCGCCGTCTCCGCGAACGGAACGTACGGGCCGAAAAACGGACAGATGCCGCCGGAACCCCCGGAGGACCTGAACGGAGGATCGTCGATCGGGGCGCTCCTGGCGAGCCTCACGAGCAGAATCGACGAGGCGCTCGGCGCGTAGAAACTCACATATCATAAGGGAGGCACCGACGATGACGATGGAGATTCAGGGACTCTCAAGTCAGGCGAACTCGAAATACACGCTCCGGATCACCTCGGAGACAGAGGAGAAAACGAAGACGTCGACGGAGCAGGAAGCCGCCGCGGGGTCGTCTTCATCGTCCGGTTCGTCGAAAACGGCGAACACGGCCGCGACCCAGGCATCGGGCGGAACGGGGAGTGTTTCCGACGGGGCGACGAGCACGTGCGCGAACTGCGGCGCAACGCTCGAAGCGAACGCCATCGTCTGCGGCAAGTGCGGCTCGAAGGTTGAAACCGCCGCGGACAAGCTCCTCCAGGCACTGACGGAGAACGATATCAAGGCGAATACGACGGACAACGGAATATCCACGCTCTCCGTCCTCGGCCAGCTCGCGCAGCAGGAAGAAGAAGACCGATAGGATTCATCCCGCGCGCTTTTGCCGCTCCGGGGGATCCGTTCTCCCTACCGACGGATCCCCCGGAGCATATCGCGATCAGTACAGGTCCGTGCTCATGTACTTGAGGCCGGAGTCGCAGATCAGCACCGCGACGGTCTTTCCCCGGGCCGGTCCCTCGAGGAGCCTCGCCGCGGCCGCAACGTTCGCGCCGCCAGAGAATCCTCCGAAGATCCCCTCGAGTCTCGCGAGATCCCGCGCCGTCCGCATCGCCTCTTCGTCGGAAACCGTCAGGAACCCCGTCACCTCGCGGCCGTCGAGGAACGGGAGATCCATCGAATAGCCGCCTCCCTGGATACGATGGTTCGGGTTCGAGACGCGGCCCGCGGCGAGGTAGGGAGCCCCCTCGGGCTCCACGAGCCAGCACGGCATTCCCGGACGATGACGGCGCAGCGCGTTCGCGCATCCAACGAACGATCCGGCCGTCCCCGCGAAATCAGCGAACGCGTCGACGGTTCCGCCCGACTGCTCCCAGATCTCCTCGCCCGTATGAAGCTCGTGCGCCCGGATGTTTCCCCGGTTGCGGAACTGATCGGCGCGGAACGCGTTCCGTTCGCGGACGAGCTCCTGCGCGCGCAGCTCGACGAGCGCGAGGTCGTCGCCCGACACCTGCCCCACCATCGAACCCGGAGCCTGATCGACGAGGACCACCTCGGCCCCGAGAGCCGCCATCATTCGGGCGCGCTCCATCGAATTCCCCTTCGACATCACGGCGACGAACGGGTACCCCCGCACGCCGCAAACGATCGAAAGCCCCGTTCCCGTGTTGCCGCTCGTCAGTTCGACGACGGTCTGCCCCGGCTTGAGTTCCCCCGAACGCTCCGCGTCGTCGATGATCTGCAACGCGATCCTGTCTTTCTTGCTGAATCCCGGGTTGAGATACTCGAGCTTCGCGAGGATCCTCCCATCGAGCTTCCGCGCGGCGACAAACCGCGAGAGTTCCACGAGCGGCGTCTCGCCGATCGCCTCCAGAACGCTCCGCAGTACCGGTTTCATCCGCAGATCCCTCCCCTGCCGAAGATATTCTTTCGAAGAGATTCTACGTCGAGGCGGAAGGAAGTTCTTGAACGGAATTGCTCCGTAAAAAAAGCGGGTCGCCGGAAGGATATTCCGGCAACCCGCCACGATACCCGGCGCAGAATCCCGTTCCGGAGCGTCAGACGGCCTGGCCCATGAGTCTGGGAAGGAACAGCGCGAGCTCCGGGAAAGCGATTGTCAGCGCGATCGCGATCATGAGCGCGACCATGAGCGGCAGCGCTTCCCGGATCAGTTTTTCGAACGGGGCCTGAGAGATTCCCTGTGCGACATACAGGTTGACGCCGACGGGCGGGGTGATCATCCCGAGACAGAGATTCATCGTCATGACGACGCCGAAGAGGATCGGGCTGTACCCGACCGACGTCACGATCGGAAGGAAGAGCGGCGTGAAGAGCACGACGTTGGACGTCGTGTCGATGAACATTCCCGTAATCAGCAGGAATCCCATGATAAGCGCCATGAGAATGACCGGATTGTTCGTAAATGAGAGCATACTTTCCGCGAGCATCTGCGGAATCTGCTCCATGGTCAGGAGGCGGCCGAACGTCGTCGCCCCGCCGAGGATGAACATCGACAGGCACGAAAGAACCCCGGCCTCGACGCACGCGTCGAACAGCTTCGCGAACGAGAGCTGGTGGTAGACGAAATGGCCGACGACGAGCGCGTAGAAGCATCCGACGACCGCGGCTTCGGTCGGTGTGAAGACGCCGCCGTAGATTCCGCCGAGGATGATAAAGGGGAGAAGGAGCGCCCATTTGGCCTTCCAGCACTGGCCGAAGACCCATTTCGCTCCGCCCCGGCGCTCCTTGCCCCGGTATCCGCGTTTTTTCGCGATGAAGTAGTTGAAGAGCATGAGGATGAGCCCCATGAGAATTCCCGGGACGGCTCCGGCGGCGAACATTCCGACCACAGACGTTCCGGCGATGACGCTGTAGATGATCATCGGAATGCTCGGCGGGATGACGGGCCCTATCGTGGCCCCGGCCGCGACGAGCGATCCCGCGTACCCCGGATCGTACCCCCGCTGAATCATCGCCGGAATGAGAATGACGCCGAGCGCGGCGACGACGGCCGGCCCGGAGCCCGAAATCGCCGCGAAGATCATGCACGCGACGATCGTCGACGCGCCGAGTCCTCCCGGCATGCTTCCGGTCACGGCGTCTCCGACGTTGATGATTTCCTCCGCGAGTCCAGAACGGGACATCAGGGTGCCGACGAGCATGAAGAACGGAATCGCCATGAGCGGAAACGAATCGGCGGTGCTGATCATCGCCTGCGCGAGCAGCTGGATCATCGGACTCCCGGGATAGAATACCCAGAAGACCAGCGCGCACGCGGACGCCATCGCGATCGCCACGGGAACCGAAAGAAGCAGAAGAACGAGCAGGGAAACGAGAAGAAGCGGAATCATGCCGACTCACTCCCTTCCCTGGCGCGTTTCGCGCGCGACGCGAGAACGAGACGCTGGATCGTGCGGAACGTGAGCCCCAGCATCCCGAGCGTTCCGGCGACGTACATCGTCCACGTCGGAAGCCATGGAATCGACGCGAAAACCTGATGAAGCCGGACCTGCATCAGAACTGTCTTGAAGATGAGCCATCCCATATAGACACCGAACGCCATCGTGCAGACGTCCGAGAATTTTTCGATCGTTCGGGCGACGGAAGGAGGACAGACCTGCGTGAGGATATCGACCTTGAGGTGGATTCCCTTCTTCGCCGCGAGACTGATGCCCACCATCGTCAGCCAGACGAAACCGATTCGGGCCGACTGTTCGGCCCAGGAAAAGCTGAACGAAAACACGTAACGACACACGACCTGAACGAGAAGCGTGACAAGCATGAAGATCATTACGACGAACAGGACGTATTCTTCCCATCTGTCGAGAAACCGCAGAACTTTCTTCCCCATGGGAACGCCT
>CALFXN010000399.1 GCA_937957815.1 uncultured Synergistales bacterium | reverse complement strand
GACCGTGTCGGATGGGCGCTCGCGGCGTTCGCCGGAAAGACGTTCGCGATGGAACTTGCCGATATCTGTTCCGCGCTCGAGAGAATCGACGCGGAACTTCCGCCGAAACCGACCGTTCTCTGGGGATTTTCGCTCGGAGGAATTATATCGGTTCTCGTCGCGGGAGCGGAACACGGAACAATACTCAGGGAGGCGGGGTTGCGCGTACCGGCGGTCAGCACGGCGTTCGCGGGCGTCATCACCTCGGGATCCGGCGACCGGATCCGCGCCGAGGCGAAGGCGCAGCTCGCACTTCCTGTGCTCGACAGTGTCCCTCCGGCCGAGACGCTGCATCGCGCCGCGGGGAACCTGCGCGCGGGATTCTTTCTTTCGTTTTACGGCGACCGTGACGCTTCGTTTGACGAGTCGTCGGTGCGGCGAATCTTCGATCTCGTGCCGCTCCCCGAAAACCGGAAGGTTTTCACGATCCTGGGCGGTGCGGAGCACGCCTTCAGGACGCTCGACGGGAAACCCTCGGACAAGCCGTTGCGCGATATGACGGATTTTGCGGCGTCGTTTACCGCCAGGGCCATCCCGGAATAAGCGAGATCAGCGAGAGAAGCCGGGGGCCGGCGAGCAGGGCTGCGAATCCTCCTGCGGCGAGGAACGGGACGAGTGGAATCGCATCCTTCCGCGAGACGCGGCGGAACAGGAGCAGGACGAGGGCGACGAGACCTCCGATCATGAACCCGAGGTAGAGCACGACTCCGATCATATGCATGCCGAGAGCCGCTCCGGCGCCTGCAGCGAGTGTTGCGTCCCCCCATCCCATGCCGCCTCGGCTCACGATGATGATGCACAGGATGATGCCGCCGCCGAGGAGCGCGCCCCAGAGGCCGTCGAGAAGCGCGCTCCACCCGCCCTGTATACGGAACAGCATTCCGGCGACGCCGATCGCTCCCGCGAAGAAGTCGAATACGTAGCCGCTCTCGATATCCGTGAGCGCGTTCAAAAGGAATCCGAACGCGACGAGCAGCGCGAGCGGCAATGCGGGTGACAACCCCCACCGGAGATAGAGTGCCCCGGCCATCGCGGCCCCGACGATCTCCACGAGCGGGTAGCGATATCCGATGGGTGCGCCGCAGTGGCGGCACCTGCCTTTCGAGAGCAGAAAAGAAAGGAGCGGAACGAGGTCGAGTCCGTTCAGCACGACGCCGCAACTGTCGCAGCGCGATCGTGTCCGTCCCCACCAGCATTCTCCCGTAACCGACCGGTGAGCGGCGACGTTCACGAACGATGCGAGGCAGGCGCCAAGAGCGGCGAAAAGAGCGAAAAGAATCCAGATCATGCGATCACTCCGTAGTGAGGAAACGTGATGATGGATCCCGTAGGGGGATTGTGATATAGTTTTGTAAAACAGTCAAGAAAGGGGGAAGCTCCATGCCGAAAAAGATCCTTGTCGCCATCGATATGAGCAAAATGTCGGAAGCCGTCTTCTCGTACGGATGTTCTCTCGCGCTCCGGCTGAGAGATGACGTCACCTTCATCCACGTAACGCCGCACCCGACGCTCTGGCGCGGATACGAACAGTGGCTCCCCGCCGAGCTGAACCAGGAAATCGAGGAAGTCGCACGGAAAAAGCTCGACTACTACTACCGAAAGGCGCTGGAGGACATGCCGGCCCTTGGGGAAACGAAACACGAACTCGTCGTCCGTCAGGGAAACCCCGCCGATACGATCATCGAATACGCGAAGGAACACTCTTTCGACCTCATCGTGATCGGCTACAGGGGACAGAGCAACATCGAACGCCTCGTCGTCGGAAGCACCGCCGCGAACGTGGCGCGGTACGCTCACTGTTCCGTCCTGATCTACCGCCCGGGATACGACGTCCTGTAACGGAACCGGGGGCATCCGGGCCGGATACCCCCGGTGCTACTTTCCCCGCCCCTTGTCGCCGTATTTGTCCTGCGCGTACATCCTGCTCGACGACTCCCTCGATGCTTCGGCCGATTTCGACAGGGACGCCTGAAGCTTCCTGACGAGATCCTGCTTCCTGTCCTTTTCGCTATCCGCGTCACCGACGACGTTCCGCTCGAGATACCCCATCTCCACAAGCGCCTGGACGCGCCGGATGTCGATCCCGAGTTCTTCGGCCATCTCCTCGGAGTTCAGGGCCTTCTTCGGATTCTCGCGGAGAAATTCCCGCACCTGCCGGTACAGGACATCCAGATCGTCGATGCACTGCGGGCACGTGGTGGGGCCATTGCTCGGAAACGCCTTCCCGCAAAGCTTGCACATCGTGAGCTTCATCCACCATACCTCCAATCCCACCGTATCGTTTCGTATTCTACATGAGGAATCGATATTTTTCTATTTTTTCACTCCGCGAGGCGCGGGATTCCGATTTTGCGTTCATGGACCGAAGCGACGTTATCTTGTATCATCAAACAAAGGCCGATATCCCGGATGTCGGCCGGAGACGAAAAGAATGCCCGATGCGAGGGGCGGGAAGGAGAAAGGAATGAACTATACCGCAGTGGATCATATAGGGATCGCGGTCGGATCCATCGAAAACGCGCTTGCCTTCTGGGAGAAGGCGATGGGTATCCGGTGTACCGGCGTCGAAGAGGTGAAGGAACAGAAGGTGAAGACGGCGTTCCTCCCGATCGGGGAGACGGAGGTCGAACTTCTCGAGGCGACGGACCCCGAAAGTCCGGTCGCGAAATTCATCGAAAAACGCGGCGAGGGATTGCACCACATCGCGTTGCGCGTCGAAAACATCGAGGAAACCCTGAAGGCCCTCAAGGAACAGGGGGTCCGCCTCATCGACGAAACGCCCCGCTACGGCGCCGGCGGTGCCAGAATCGCGTTCGTCCATCCGAAGTCGAGCGGCGGAGTCCTCCTCGAAATCAGCCAGAGAGGGGAATCGCACCGATGACGGAGAGGAAGATAGAGGAGTTATGCGAGGAGGTACTGAGGAGGCGTGA
>CALFXN010000398.1 GCA_937957815.1 uncultured Synergistales bacterium | reverse complement strand
GTCACGCTTCTGATGGACCTCCTGCTTGCACAGAAAGACGAACTCGGCATTCGTGACATCGCCCGGATGGTCGACGTCCCGAAAAGTACCGTCCAGCGGATGCTCTCCTCCCTGGAGACGGCAGGATGGGTGCGCAGGACCGCCGAAACGCAGAAATACCGCCTCGGGCTGCGATTCCTCGCTTACGCGAATTCGTGGAGGCTCCGCTTCGAGCTCGTTCACCAGACGAGGCATATTCTCGAGGATCTCTCCGCCCGGACTCAGGAGACGGTGCTCCTTCTCGTCCTCGACGGCGATTGCGGACGATGCATCGACAAGGTCGAGCCCGTCCGGACGTTCAAGCTCGTCGCCGAGGTCGGCAAAACGTTCCCCCTCCATGCCGCCGCGTGCGGCAAAATTCTCCTCGCCTTCAGTCCCGAACGCGTTCAGGAACGGGTCCTTTCGCAACCTCTCGAACGATTCACGCCGACGACGATCGTCGATGCGCCGGCGCTTCGCGAGGAACTCGACCGCATCGTCGCGCGCGGGTATGCGCGAAGTATCGAGGAGCTCACTCCCGGAGCGGCGGAAATCTCGGTTCCGATTCTCGACGACGACGGCAACCTGATAGCCGGGCTCAGCGTCGCCGGAGCCCGGACGGAAATCGAAGACAGGATCGACGAAATGTTGCGGGAACTCGAAGCCGCCGCACGGCGCATTCTTCCGCGACGGCTTTCCGCAACGGCGTCGACCGGCAGGAGGGGAGACGAATGACGCTTCTCGAAGCGCGGGACATTTCCATCTCTTTCGGCGGACTCAAGGCGGTGGAAGGAGTGGACCTCTTCGTGAACGAGGGGGAAATCATGACGCTGATCGGTCCGAACGGAGCGGGAAAGACCACCGCGTTCAACCTGATCACCGGATTCCTCGCCCCGGACCGGGGGACCGTCTCCTTCCGCGGGCGGGACGTCACGGGCCTGCCGCCGCACGACATCGCGGCGCTGGGGCTCGTTCGCACCTTCCAGAAGACCAATATTTTCGCGGAGACGACCGTTGAGCACAGCATCGCGATCGGGTTCCACACGCGGCTGAAGGCGGGGCTCGGGAGCATCGTCTTCGGCGGGGCCGACGCGCGCGCCGAAGCCCGCGAGGTCCGGGAACGCGCCCGCGAGATCCTGGAGTTCACGGGCCTCGCCCCGTGGGCGGCGCATCTCGGCAAGAACCTCCCCTACGGCAAGCAGCGGATGCTCTCCATCGCGCTCGCGCTTGCCGCGAATCCGGCGCTTCTGCTCCTCGACGAGCCCGCGACGGGCCTGAACCCGGTCGAGACGAAAGAACTCATCGACATCATCTACCGCATACGGGACGAGCGCAAGATCACGGTCTTCCTGATCGAACACAATATGAATCTCGTGATCTCCATATCGGACCGCATCGCGGTGCTGAACTACGGGCGGAAGATTGCGGAGGGGAGCCCCGCGCAGGTCTCCCGCGATCCGGCGGTCATCGAGGCCTATCTGGGACGGGGGTTCCGCCATGCTTCTTAGCGTGAAGGGATTGAGCGCCCATTACGGCCGAGTCCAGGCCCTCTCCTCGGTCGATATCGACGCGCCGGAGGGGTCCATCGTCACCCTGATCGGCGCGAACGGCGCCGGAAAGAGCACGTTCATGATGGCCGTCTCGGGCGTTCTGCGCTCGATCTCCGGCGAAATCGAGTACGACGGCCGCCGGATCGACGGGCTCCCGTCCGACGAAATCG
Organism: uncultured Synergistales bacterium; assembly: GCA_937957815.1. Taxonomy (GTDB): domain Bacteria; phylum Synergistota; class Synergistia; order Synergistales; family Aminobacteriaceae; genus CALFXN01. The sequence goes on along the minus strand of CALFXN010000398.1, from coordinate 6,899 downwards.
TCCGGCTCGGCCTGTCGCAGTGCCCCGAAGGACGCCGCGTCTGGCCGGGGATGACCGTTCTCGAAAACCTCGAAATGGGCGCATTCCAGGTCGGCGACGCGACGCTCGTTCGCGACCGGCTCATGCGCGTCTACGCGCACTTTCCGATCCTGGAGCAGCGGTCGGCGCAGCTTGCCGGAAGCCTCTCGGGCGGGGAGCAGCAGATGCTCGCGATCGGCCGCGCGCTCATGTCCGGCCCGCGGCTTCTCATGCTCGACGAGCCGTCGCTCGGGCTCGCCCCGATCGTCGTCGAACACCTGGTCGAGATCATCCGCGAAATCCGGAATTCGGGAACGACCATCATTCTCGTGGAACAGAACGCCTTCATGGCGCTCGGGCTGGCCGATGCGGCGTACGTCCTCGAAACGGGACGCGTGGCGCTCTCGGGCAAGGCGTCGGAGCTTCTGAAAAACGATATGGTCCGAAAATCCTATCTGGGCGTATGACCCGGAAAAACACTAATGGAGGTGACGGGGAAATGAGAGGAAAGGGCATTCTGCGGTCGGTTCTGTGCGTGGCGGCGCTGTTGTCCCTCGGGTGTGCGGCGTGGGCCGCCCTGCCGGACGGGAATGTGCGCGTCGGCGTAGTCATGCCGACGTCGGGGACGCTGGCGTATGACGGAGGACTGGCGCTCAACGGCGTCAAGATGGCGGTCGACGAGATCAACGCGGCCGGCGGCGTCAACGGACACAAGATCGAGCTCTTCGTCGAGGATTCGGCGGGCGTTCCGGCCACCGCGGTCGCGGCGATGGAGAAGCTCGTCGGAATGCAGAAGGTCGTCGCCGTCATCGGCGACTTCGGCAGCTCCGGCACGCTCGCGATGATGGACGTCGCGAAGCGTTCCCAGACGCCGCTCATCACCCCGATCTCCCTCGCCCCGAAGATCACGGAGCTTGGGAACGTCTGGACGTTCCGCGGATGCGACAGCTCCGAGATGATCGCGAAGGCCTTCACGAAGTGGGCCGTACAGGAAAAGAAGCTGGACAAGTGGGCGTTCATCGGCGTGAACACGGATTACGGCCGGGGTTCCGTCGACGCGTTCGGCAAGAAGGTCAAGGACCTGGGCGGCGAGGTCGTCTACACGGAGTACTTCCAGCAGGGCGAAACCGACTATTACCCCATCATCACGAAGCTCAAGGCGTCTCCGGCCAACACGCTCTGCCTGCTCGGCGAGACCGTTGACCTGTCGCGCGTCGTGAATCAGTTCCACGAGATGGGACTCCAGGAAAAGATCACCGTCATGGATCCCACGAGCGGAACCTTCAACCCGAAGTTCCTTGAACTGGCCAAGGCCAAGGCGAACGGAATCATCGGCGCGAGCCGCTTCGTCGCGTCCATCAAGACCCCGAAGGCGGAGAAGTTCGTCGCCGACTACCAGAAGCGCTACAACATCCCGCCCGAGAAGTACGCGCAGGCCGGGTACGACGTGGCGCACATGGTCGCGATCGCGGTGAAAAACGCCGACTCGACCGACACGGCGAAGGTCCGCGAGGCGCTCGCGAAGATCGAATACGAAGGCCCGCAGGGCAAGGCGCATTTCGACGCGAAGAACCAGCTTCAGATCGGCGAATACATCATCGCCGTCAAGGACGGGAAGTTCGAAATCGTCGCCGGACCCATAATGGCGGAGTAATACGGTACAGCTTGCGGGGGCCGTTTCCGCGCGCGACGCGGGAACGGCTCCGTCATACGGGGAGGGAATCGCCGGAATGCTCATGGTCTTCCTGCAACAGGCGCTGAACGGAATCATCCTGGGGTGCATCTATGCGCTCATCGCGCTCGGGCTGTCGCTCATCTTCGGGATCCTCGAAGTGGCCAACTTCGCGCACGGAGAGTTCTACATGCTCGGCGCCTTCATGGCGCTGTTTTCGATGTCCGGGCTCGGCGTCTCCTTCTTCCCGGCGCTCCTGATCGCGATGATCGGCATGGGGATCATCGGCGCGATCATCGAACGGGCCGTCTTCCGCCCGATCGTCGGCAAGCCGCTGATCAACAGCATGCTCCTCTCGTTCGGCCTGTCCACGGCGCTCGCGAACCTCGCGCTGCTGCTGTTCGGCGCCGACCCGCAAAAGATCGAATCCGGCCTCGCCGACTACCACCTGCGGTTCTTCGGATTGCACCTCACGGCCGAACGCCTGATGGTGCTCGTCGTCGGCGTCGCGCTCGTCACGCTTCTCGCCTGGTTCATCCAGAGCACGCGGACGGGCAAGGCCATGCGCGCGGTTTCGCAGGATCGCGTCGCGGCGCAGCTCGCGGGAATCAACGTCTCCAGGATCTACACGGTCACATTCGCGATCAGCGGGGCGCTCGCGGCGGCCGCCGGAACGATGGTCGGCGCGATGTTCTTCGTCTCGCCGGAGATGGGGTTCTCGGTCACGCTCAAGTGCTTCATCATCATCGCGCTCGGCGGCTTCGGAAAGATCCGGGGCGTCATCGTCGCGGCCGTCATGATCGGCCTCGCCGAAAGCCTCGGGGGCGGCTTCATATCGTACGCCTACAAGGACGCATACCCCTTCCTGCTGTTGGTGCTGCTCTTCATGCTCAAGCCGCAGGGGCTGACGGGAGGGAGCGGACGATGAACGGACGCATGACCGGGGCGAAATGGCTCGCCGGACTCGCCGGAGCGGCGCTGCTCTGCGCCGTGCCGCGGTTCTTCTCGTTGGACTACTACCTTCACATGTTCGTCATGTCGGAAATCTACGCGGTCCTCGCCATGTCGCTCGCGCTGATCGTGGGCTTCTCCGGCCAGGTGTCCATGGGGCACGCGGCCTTCTACGGCGTCGGGGCCTACGCCTCCGCGCTGATCAGCCTGAAGTCCGGCCTGCCCTTCTGGGTCACGATCTGGTGCGCGGGAGCCGTCGCGGGGCTGCTGTCGTTCGTCATCGGGAAGATGGTCCTGCGCCTTCGCGGGCACTTCCTCGCGATCACGACCGCCTTCTTCGGCGTTCTCGTCACGCTGATCCTGAACAACTGGATCGAGCTGACGAACGGCCCGATGGGCGTCCCCGGCATCCCGAGGCCGTCGCCGATTTCGCTGCCCGGACTGACGCTCTCGTTCGAGACGCGCGCGGACTACTACTACCTCGGGCTCGTCTTCGTCGGACTGGTCGCGTTCCTGCTGTATCGCCTCGTGAACTCGCGCATCGGCAACGCGCTCATCGCGATCCGCGAGAACGAGGAACTCGCCCGGTCGATCGGCGTGGACGCGATGGCGTACAAGGTGTTCGCCTTCACGCTCGGCGGCGCGCTCGCGGGAATGGCGGGGTCGTTCTACGCGCATTACATCCTGTTCATCAGCCCCGTCACCTTCACGATCGCGGAGTCCATCAACCTTCTCGTCATGATCATCTTCGGCGGCATGACGACGCTCTTCGGCCCCGTCTTCGGCGCCGTCGCGCTGACGTTGCTGCCCGAGTTCCTGCGAATGGCCGGCTCGTTGCGCCTCGTGATCTACGGCGTCGCGCTCGTGATCTTCATCATCTGGCTGCCCTTGGGCGTCTGGGGAACGATAAAGAGCAAATGGATGGAGCGGCGGGGGTAGCACTCCGTCCCAACTATGCTGCGGTTCGCAAAGGCATCGGGGATTCGTCTTCGAACGGATCTTCGATGCCTTTCTGTGTGTGGGAACGAAGGCACAATATTGTTTCGTCGGATATGCCGGCGCGAAATGAACCTTCTGTCTATTGTGCAACTACTGGCCGTATTGTTCGTAAGCGGCGATAATGAACCCCGGAATGCGTCTTTCCGCTTCCAATCCCCGAACGAAATGTGGCGATCGATCGTGCTCCGAAGTATTTCGTGCTCCCCGAAGGTGATTCCATGACGCCTCTGTTCATGCTCGCAGCATTCTGCGTGATCGTCGCGTTCTGCGCGGCCGGGGCGGCGGCGTCGGGAAAGGTCCGAAGCGCAAACGCCTACGAAATGGCAAACCGCAGAGCCGGGCCGCTCTCGGTCACGGGGATCGTCATGGGGGCGCTCGTCGCGGGCGGGTCGACGATCGGCACGGTGCAAATGGCGTACCTCTACGGTCTGTCGGGATGGTGGTTCACGCTCGGGAGCGGCATCGGGTGCCTCGTTCTGGGGCTGTGGTTCGCGCGTCCGGTCCGGAGGTCGGGACTCGTGACGCTGCCACAATTCATCGAGAGGCAGTACGGCGCGCCGACGGCACTTCTGACGCTCGCCGGTTCGTCGCTCGGGACGCTGCTTTCCATCATCGCGCAGTTCATCGCGGGCGTGGCCCTGCTCCAGTCGGTCTTTCCCGTGTCGCGGGGGGGCGCGACGGCGGCCCTGTCCGCCATGATCCTCGCGTTCATCTTCACGGGCGGACTCAAGAGCTTCAGCGTCATCGGCAACGCGAAGACGGCCATCCTGTATCTTCTGCTCGCCCTCTGTACGGCGAAGACGATATCTCTGGGTTTCTCGCCCAACGACTTCGCGCACGATCTCGCGGCACGGCCGTGGTTCGGCGTCTTCGAGCGCGGCGTCGGCGTGGATGTCGGCGCGTGCGTGTCGCTCCTCATCGGTGTGCTGTGCACGCAGATCTACATGCAGGCGGTTTTCGCCGCCCGGGATGAAGGCGCCGCGCGAATGGGCTGCCTCGTCGCGTCCGTCCTGATTCCTCCGCTGGGGCTCATGGGGGTGTGGATCGGTTCGGGTATGCGGGCGTCCGGCGTCGTGGTCGACGCCGCACAGGCGCTTCCCTTTTTTCTGAATGCGCATTTTTCACCCGCAGTCGCAGGTGCACTCTGGGCGGGGCTCGCGATCACGGTCGTCGGCGGCGCGGCGGGGCTGACGCTCGGCGTGGCGACGAACCTGTCTCGCGATTTATATATGAAGATTCCCGGCGCGAACGGAAGCGACGCGTGCGTTCTGCGGATGAGCCGGGGGGCGGTGGTTCTCGTCGTCGCGATCTCGGCGATTTCGGCACTTGCGCTGAAAGGGAGCCTGATCCTCCAGCTGAGCTACGTGGGCATGGGGCTCCGGGGCGCGGGGATGTTCCTCCCGCTGATCATGGCGATCTTCCATCCCGGAGCGCTGACGCGTCGGAGTGCGTTCTTCCTTTCCACGAGCGGCCTCGGGAGTATGCTTCTCGCCCCGCTGATCCTTCCCGGCATCGAGCCTCTCTTCGTCGGCCTCGCAGTTTCGGCCCTGTGTCTCGTTCCCGTGATCGCGTTCGGGAGACCCCGCTGAGAGTCGCGGAAGAGGCGTGTCCGTGTTGCCGTCTCTTCCGCGGATAACGTTTTTTCTCCTTATACTGGCGCGCTGTCTCCGGCGAGTTTCCGGGCGAGGGCCGGAACGAGCGCGACAACTGCGAAAGAAAGCGCGGATGCCGCAAGTCCGACGGCGAGCGGGTGAAGCGCGCCCCAGAGTCCGGGAGCGGAGAGCCCCGTCATCTTCACGGACGTCGACGCATAGCCGAACGCATACCACAGCACGCATCCTCCGAGTCCTCCGAGCGACGACGCCCATGCGACGAAGCGTCCAGCGCGGGCCAGCCCCGCGAGCATGGCGAGGTATGGAACGAGGATCGCGCAGGCGACGAGACTCCAACTCGTCGCGCAGATCCACGCGATGAGCGACGAGCTTCTGATCGCCAGAACGCCTCCGGCGATCGCGGCGAAGAGCACGAACGCCCGCCACTCGCGCGCTTCGAGGCTTCGCCGGACGACATCGCGCCCGATTCCGGCCGCCGAGACGTGGAGCAGCGCCGTTGCGGTAGAAAGAGATGCCGAGACGATCGCAAGGGAAAAGAGCTGCCGTCCGGCCTCTGGGAGAAGCATCCGCGTGAGCGTCGGGATGACGTCGTCCGGGGAAATAGCCTGTCCGCCGAGAATCAGCCGCGATAGACCTCCTACGAGGTAGGCTCCGCCCACGACGACTGCCATCGCGAGCATCGCGACGGGAATCGCGCGGCGCGCGTCGCGGCGGCTTTCGAGCGCGAAGTGGCGCTGGATGAGTTGGGGCTGTGCCCAGACGCCGACCGATGTGACGAACGCGAGGAAGAGGATCGCCATACCGCCTTCACCGCCCGAGAGCGAGAGGAAGCCCCGGTTCGCGGACGAGACCGGCGGAAGCGCCGCAAGCGCGTTCAGACCTTCGACCGGACCTCCGACGGCGCGGAGTGTCGCGAAAAAGAGAAAGAAAACTCCGGCTACCATCACCATTCCCTGGAATGCCTCCGTGTAGAGGACGGCCCGGAGGCCGCCGACGATAACCGAAAAGCTCACGAACGCAGTGGCGAGAATGAGAGCATGCGTGACCGGAATCGAGAGTGCGCCCGAAAGCATGATCGCCGCACCTTTGAGGACGGCGGAACCGTACACGACGAGAAGCGCCGAACAAAGGCCTCCGAGGAATGGCTGAAGAAGCGGGGCGTTATAGGCGCGAGAAAGAAGTTCCGCCGGGGTCTTCGCCGCCAGCCGCCGCTGATGCAGCCTCGTCGGCCATGCGAGGAAGCGGTAGACGAACCAGACGCCGAGCCAGACGTTGCCTGCGGCGATAAGGAGCATCTGAAGTCCGTACCGGTGACAGAGCCCTGCGAAACCAACGAGCGCGACTGCGGAGACGTACGTCGCGACGTAGGCGAACGCCTGGACGATGACGCCGACGCGTCCCGGCGCGAGTGCGTGCCGTCCGAGCCCCGAGCGCGACAGCCAGACGAGGAGCGCCGCGTACCCGATCCAGAGTCCCCAGGTCAGCGCGCCCATCCCCGTACCCTCCGCCGTTTCGGCCGGACGAGCCGGAACAATGACCACAACGACGCGAAAAGAAGCGACGCTCCCGATACGAGCACCCAACCGTCCATACCCTGCATGACTCCCACCTCCAGAAATCTCCACGAAAATAAAAAAAGGGCCGCC
>CALFXN010000397.1 GCA_937957815.1 uncultured Synergistales bacterium | reverse complement strand
ATTTCGAGGATGTCTTCCTCGAACAGGCCGAGCGTGTTCGGATTCGTGAGCATGATCCCCGCCACTTCGTCCGTCATGGCGGCACGGAGCGAGTCGAGATCGACATTTCCCCGCTCGTTCGACTTCACCTCGATAACGTCGAAGCCGGCGGTCGCCGAGGAGGCCGGATTCGTTCCGTGCGCCGTGTCCGGAACGATCATCTTCGTGCGCTTCGCGTCGCCCCGGCTGCGATGGTAGGCGCGGATGATCATGATACCGGTCAGTTCTCCGTGCGCCCCGGCCGCGGGCTGGAGCGACACGCCCGCCATCCCGGTGATCTCGGCGAGCATCTCCGAGAGTTCGTACATCAGTCGCAGTGCGCCCTGCGACCGCTCAGCCCCCTGGAGCGGATGCGCGGCCGCAAAGCCCGGAAGCCGCGCCATGTCCTCGTTGATCTTCGGATTGTATTTCATCGTGCAGGAGCCAAGCGGATAGAACCCCTCGTCCACCGCGAAGTTGAGCTGCGAGAGCCGGGTATAGTGACGAACCACGTCGACTTCGCTGACCTCGGGCAGTTCCGCCGCGGTCTTTCGGAGAGAGCCCGGCGGCAGGAGCCTCGCCGCATCCTGCGTCGGAACGTCGAGTTCCGGCAGGGAATACCCCTGTCTTCCGGGAACGCAGCGTTCGAAAATCGTCGGTTCAAGCCGTTTCATGCCTTCTTCCCCCTTCCCGCGCAGACCGAGAACCGGTCGATTTCGTCTTTCGTCCGCTTCTCGGTGACCGCGACGAGATATCCGCCCGGGAGCTCCGGATAATCGCGGGAAAGACCGTACCCGCCGATGAATCCGGCTTCCGCGAGCCGTTCGTTGAGAATCTCCGCGGGGGCTTCCGTCCGGAGCGCGAATTCATTGAAGAACGGCGCGTCGAAAAGCGGCTCGAAGCCGTTTTTCAGAAGGGTTTCCCGCGCGTAGTGCGCCTTCTGGAGGCACTGCGTCGCGACCTCCCGAAGTCCGTTTTTGCCGAGAAGGCTCATGTAGACGGTCGCCATGAGGATACACAGGTTCTGGTTCGAACAGATGTTCGACGTCGCCTTCTCCCGCCGGATATGCTGCTCGCGCGCCTGGAGGGTGAGGACGTAGCCGGTCTTCCCGTTGCGATCGGTCGTCTCTCCGATCACTCGTCCCGGGAGTTTCCGCATGTGTTTCTCCGTCACCGCAAAGAATCCGAAGCCCGGTCCGCCGAAGTTCATTCCGTTTCCGAGCGGCTGCCCCTCGCCCACGACGATGTCCGCCCCGAACGACGCCGGTGGTTCGAGCAACGCCAGGGAAACGGGGTTCGTCGCCACGACGAACAGCGCCTTCGCGCTGCGCGCGATATCGCCTATGGCCGCGAGATCTTCGAGCGATCCGAAGAAATTGGGATTCTGGACGAGGACCGCCGCCGTATCCGGACCGATCAGGGATTTCAGCTGGTCCGCATCGGATACGCCGTTCCTGTGCCCGAATTCGCGCAAAACCACGTTCTGGCACGGAAGGTAGGTCGCAAGTACGTTGCGCGTATCGGGGCAGACGGCGCGCGATACGAGTATCTCATGCCGCTTCGTCGAGGCGGCCGCAAGCAGCGCCGCCTCGGCCGCCGCCGTCGCGCCGTCGTACATCGACGCGTTCGCGACGTCCATGCCCGTGAGGGCGCAGATCATCGTCTGAAACTCGAAGATCACGCGCAGCGTTCCCTGGCTCAGTTCTGACTGGTACGGCGTGTAGCTCGTGTAGAACTCCTGCCGGAGCACGATATGGTTGACCACGGAAGGGATGAAGTGATCGTAGGTCCCCGCTCCGAGAAAACAGACGGAAGATTCCGCGTTCGCGTTGTCCGCCGCCATTCCCTCCATGAGACGCGACAATTCCATTTCGGAAAGGGCGGGGGGCAGGCTGATGCCTTCTTTCAATCGGAGCTTCTCCGGGATATCGGCGAAGAGGTCGCCGGTGGAACGGACGCCGATGACCTTCAGCATTTCGCTCCGTTGTTCAGGAGTATTGGGGATGTATCGCTGCATGCGTCAACCCTCCTTCTTTTCGAGCTCTTCCACCAGTTTTTCGTAGGCTGCGGCATCCATCAGGCTGTCGGCTTCGGAGAGATCGGAGCACTCGATTTCCGCGATCCAGCTTCCGTACGCATCCTTGTTGAGGTTTTCGGGAGCGCCGTCGAGACCCTCGTTGACGTTCGCAACCTTCCCGGAAAGCGGCGCGTACACGTCGTTGGCTCCCTTGACCGACTCAACGACACAGAAATCGTCGCCCTTGGCGAACGACGCGCCGACCTCAGGGAGTTCGACGTACACCACGTCGCCCATCGCGTGCTGCGCGAAATCGGTCACGCCGATTTTCGCCATATTGCCCTCGATCATGACCCACTCGTGCGTCTCCGTATACTTCCTGTCCTTGAGTATCTGCGACATTGTCCCATTCCTCCCCTGTGAGTTGTGACGTCTACTTTTTGTAGCCCTTCCGGACGAACGGCTTCTTCACGCGTCGTGCGAGGCGTTCCTTCCCGTGAATCACCACGTGAAGAGCCTCCTCTTTCGCGACCGTCGCGTCCACGAGAGCCAGCGCGATGCTCGCGTCGAGGGACGGCGAATATCCTCCGGTCGTCACGGTCCCGACGGCGCGTCCGTTCCGACGGACCTCGTACCCGGAACGGGGAATGCCCTTCTCTTCCATGCGGAGGGCGATGATCTTCCGCGGGATGCCGATTTCTTTCATCTTCGCGAGAGCGTCTCTGCCGATGAACGGTTTTTCCGTATGGACGAAGAAACCGAGGTCCGCCTCGAGCGGCGAGATGTGAACCGACAGTTCGTGTCCGTACAGGGGCAGGCACGCCTCGAACCGCAGGCTGTCGCGGGCGCCGAGTCCGATCGGGCGAACGCCCTCCGCCTTTCCGGCTTCGAGAATCGCGTCCCAGAGCTTCGGCCCCTGATCCCACGGGACGAAGATCTCGAATCCGTCTTCGCCGGTGTATCCGGTGCGGGAGACGATCGCGACGAGCCCCGATATCTCGACTCCGTCCGCGAAATGGAAAAACGGAATCGAGGACAGATCGTGCTTCGTCAGACGCTGGAGTATCGCTTCCGCCTTCGGTCCCTGAAGCGCGAGTTCCGCGAATTCGGCGGACGCGTCGGTGACCGTCACGTTCCCGGCCGCGTGTCCCGCGAGCCATTCGTAGTCCTTCTGCGCGTTGGACGCGTTCACGACGAGGAAGTACCGTTTCGGGCCGTACCGGTAGACCAGAAGGTCGTCAACCACGCCGCCGTTCGGGTAGCACATCTGGGCGTAGATGACCTGTCCGTCGTGCATCGACCTGACGTCGTTCGTGACGATGCCGTCGACCCAGTCTTCCGCGTCCGCGCCGACCACCCAGATCTCTCCCATGTGGGAGACGAGATCGGAAGAGCGTCGTGTAGGGAAAGAGTGTAGATCTCGGTG
>CALFXN010000396.1 GCA_937957815.1 uncultured Synergistales bacterium | reverse complement strand
ATCATGGCGCGCCGGATGACGCTCGAGGGCGCGTCCGTGGAGTCGGTCTTCGAGATTCTGCCGTATTCGAGCGGCCTGCCGCGCAACATCCAGCAGTGCCTGAACGATTACAACATTCCGCTCTTCCTCTCGACGACCGTCACGAAGATCCACGGCCGGGGGCGGCTCGAGGGTGTTTCGGTCGCCCAGGTCGGCGCCGACAGGAATCCGGTTCCCGAGACCGAACGCTTCGTCCCGTGCGACACGCTCCTTCTTTCGGTCGGCCTGATTCCGGAGAACGAGCTGTCGAGGATGTGCGGGGTGGAGATCGATCCCGTGACGAGCGGAGCCATCGTCGACGATACGTTCATGACGTCGGTTCCGGGCGTTTTCGCGTGCGGCAACGTGCTTCACGTCCACGATCTCGTGGACTGGGTCTCGGTCGAGGCGACGCAGGCCGGCGCCTTCGCGGCCGGATACGCGGCCGGGAGCGCTCCCGAAGCCCGAATTCCGGTCACCCCGGGCGACGGCGTGCGCTACACGCTGCCCCAGCGCGTGTCGGGCGCGCGCGACTGCACGATTTCGCTCCGCGTCGGAGCGCCCTGGCGCGACCGGTCGGTCGTCGTCCGGACGCCCGAATCCGCGTCGCAGGAACGGCGGGCCATCAAGCGGACGAAGATGGTACGGCTGCACCCGGCAGAGATGATCCGCGTCGACCTGAAGGCGGAGGATATCGCAGGCGTCGCGGGACTGGAGGTGTGCGTCGAATGAGCATCCGAGAATACACATGCGTCGTCTGCCCGAACGGGTGTCCGCTCAGGGTCGACGTCGAGGAACGCGACGGATGTTCCGTGGTCGTCGGCGTTCTCGGAAACATCTGCAAACGAGGCGAGAAGTGGGCGCGCCAGGAGGTGGAGAACCCCCTCCGTACGATCGCGTCGTCGGTTCCGGTCTCGGGCGGCGATTTTCCGATGGCGAGCGTCCGCACGAATCACCCCATTCCGCTCGCCAAAATCCGCGACGTCATGGACGAGATTCGCGCGATCCGCGTGAAGGCCCCCGTGACGACGGGGGACGTGATTCTTCGAAATCCTGCCGGAACGGATACTGACGTGATCGCCACGCGCACCGTCAGGGAACGGGACGCATAGGGTACGAGATACGAGAGATCGAGGCGTCACTCTGCCGCGCCCGGTGAACGGTTCCGTGGACACGGCGGAAGCTCCACATCATACATCATACTGAGGAGGGTTCTGAATGAGAAAGCGAACGTCAGCGGTCTGTGTCCTTCTGTCCGTCCTTCTGGTCTTCGCCTTCGGCGCGACTGTCGAGGCGGCGAACTATCGCGTGAACATCGCGACCGCAACCACGGGCGGGGCCTACTATCCGATCGGCAACGCGATGGCGCAGATCTGGAGCAAGAAGCTCGAGGGCGTCAAGGCGTCGGCGCAGGCGACTGCGGGAACCCCGCAGAACATCGAACTCATGATGAACAAGGAAGTCCAGATCGCCATCGGACAGAACGGAATCTGTTACTACGCCTATTACGGCAAGGGCACGTACGAGGGCAAGCCGAACTTCCCGTACAAGGGGATGCGCGGAATGCTCTCGCTGTATCCGAACGTCATGCACTGGGTCGTCCGCAAGGGCGCGGGCATCGCGAGCGTGGCCGACTTCAAGGGCAAGAGCATCGTCCCCGGCGCCGTCGCGAGCGCGACCGAGATCAACAGCCGCGAGATGCTTTCCGCCTACGGCCTGAATTACATGAAGGATCAGGGCGAGGTCACCGTGAAGGCAGACTTCCTCGGCTACAACGAAGCCGCCGACCTTCTCAAGAACAACCAGACCGACGCGGCGCACATCGCGGGAGGCGTTCCGACGGCCGTCGTCATCGACATGATGTCCTCGGGAGTCGCCGAACTCATGTCGATTGAAGACGACAAGATCCAGACGATCTGCGAAAAGTTCCCCTGGTACTATCCGTTCACGATCAAGGCGGGAACCTATCCGAAGCAGGACAAGGACATCCACACGGTCGCCCTCGCGAATATCCTCTTCACCGACGCGTCCCAGCCCGACGATCTGATCTACAAACTCACGAAATCGATGTACGACTTCCACAACGATCTCGTCTCCGCGCACAAGGCCACGAAGGACACGACGATCGAAAACGCCATCAAGGGAATGACGCTTCCGCTGCACTCGGGATCCGTGAAGTACTTCAAGGAAGCCGGCGTCGAGATTCCTCTGAACCTGATCGCGAAGTAGCGCGACCGAATCCTTGACGGGACCGTCCGATACGGGCGGCCCCGTCAATTCCCTGCACCGCACCCGAAAGGGGGTTCCGTTTGTGTCGGAAGATAACCGTGACCAACCCGTGCTGACCGAAGCGCAGGCGACCGCGGCTGCGGAAAAGGTCCTCGAAAAGGTCGACTCGGAGTCCCGATTCCGGAAGTACACGGGAACCTGGGCGATCGTCATCACAATCATCGCCGTAGCCATGTCGCTGTTTCACCTGTATACCTCGGGATTCGGCACGCTTATGGCCATGAAGCAGCGCAGCGTCCACCTCGCGTTCCTGATGGCGCTGACATTCCTGCTCTATCCCGGAAGCGGAAAATCCCCGCGGAACAGACCGTCCGCGGTCGACTGGGTCTGGCTCGCGCTGTCGATCACGTCGAGCCTGTACCTTTTCTTCATGTTCGACGCGTTCAGCATCCGCGGCACCGCGATCGCCATGGATTACATCATGGGGACCATCGTCATCGTCTGCGTTCTCGAAGGGACGCGCCGCACCGTCGGCAAGGAACTCATGTACCTCTCACTCGTCTTCATCGCATACGGCCTGTGGGGCGAATACATTCCGGGCGTTCTCGGGCACACCGGCTTCACGTTCAAAAGGCTCGTCTACCAGCTCTTCCTGTCGTCCGAGGGGATCTTCGGCACGGCACTCGGCGTCTCCGCGACGTATATCTTCCTGTTTATCCTGTTCGGCGCGTTTCTGACCGAAACGGGAATGGGGCTCTTCATCAAGGACCTCGCGATGTCGCTGGCCGGACGGACGATCGGCGGCGAGGCGAAGGTTTCGATCGTCGCGAGCGGTCTCATGGGAATGATCAACGGGAGCGCCGTCGGCAACGTCGCCGCGACGGGGACCTTCACGATCCCGCTCATGCGGGACGTCGGGTTCAAGCCCGTCTTCGCGGCGGCCGTCGTCGCGGTCGCCGGTACGGGTGGAATGATCATGCCGCCGGTCATGGGTGCCGCGTCGTTCATCATGGCGGAATACCTCGGCGTCCAGTACGTCACGATCATGCTCGCGGCCGCGATTCCGGCCGTCCTCTACTACATCGCGGAATACGCCTACGTCCACATCGAGGCGGTCAAGCTCGGAATGCACGTCGTCAGGGAAGAGAACATCACTCCGCTCAAAAAGGTCATGCGGGAACGCGGCCACCTCATCGTTCCGATCGTCGTCATCGTCTGGCTCCTGATGATCGGCCGGACGCCACTCTACGCCGCCTTCTACGGCATCGTCAGTTCCGTCGCGGTCAGCTTCCTGAGCAAGAGCACGCGCCTCTCGCGGAAGGCTCTCATCCGCGCGATGGAACAGGGCGCACGGCAGTGCGTCGGCGTCGGAATGGCGTGCGCCGTCGTCGGCAACATCATCGGCATCACGAACCTCACGGGGCTCGGGCTCGTCCTCGGCGACAACATCGTCTCGCTCGCCGGGGGCAGCCTTATCATCACGGCGTTCCTCACCATGGTCGTCTGCATCATCCTCGGCATGGGGCTCCCGACGACCGCGTGCTACATCGTCACGGCCACGATAGCGGCCCCGGCGCTCATTACGTTGGGTGTGAGCCCGCTCGCGGCGCACATGT
>CALFXN010000395.1 GCA_937957815.1 uncultured Synergistales bacterium | reverse complement strand
GGGCTTTTCCGGGCCGTCTACTTCGATCCGAACCATTTCCCGGAGAGTCTTTCCCGTTCCTTCATGACGACGGCATCGACGAGTCCTTTCAGCTCGGGATCCGTTCTCCGGGGGAGGACGATGCCGAAATGTTCTCGTGCGAGATGCGCCCCGATCTGTACGAGCCCGGGCATCCTGCGTGAATACTCCCGGAAGACGGGGGTCTCGAGAACTGCGGCGTCGATCCTCCCCGCCGTGAGTTCCCCGAGTATCGAATCCCAGCTCGGGAAAAGCACGAGCCGTGAGGCGCCGAACCTCTCCTGAGCAACGGCGGTTCCCGTTTTTCCCTCCAGAGTCCCGATTCGTCCCTTCGAAAGAGGCGACGTGGCGTCTTTCCTATTCTGCAGCGCGACGAGAGTCTGTCCGCTCGCGAAGTAAGACCGCGAGAACGTGACTCTGGATGCGCGTTCCGGAGTCTTCGTCAGGGGAGAGACGATGAGGTCGCACTCCGGCCATGAGCCGGTGTTCCACATCCCGCTGATCGTTCCGTTTTCCCCGTTCCCCCAGCGGAGAGGCACGATCCGCAGAGGGATTCCCGCGGAGGCGGCGATGGCCTGCGCCATATCGACGTCCATTCCCTCCGGTTTCCCGGACTTCCAGAAATGGAAGAGTCCCCAGTTGGAATCGTCCATTCCGACGCGAAGCACGCCGGACTTTACGATGGTCGCAAGTGTGCGAACCCCGTCGCGTCCTGAGCCTGCCGTCAGGTTTCCGAGCCGCTTCGATCCGTCGCGCAACTTCGGGATTCGTGTGCGAAGGGCTTCGGCCGAGGTCCGGTATTCCTGGATGGACTCCGAGACGGCGGCGAGGCGTCCTGACTGGTCCTTGACGAGGGAGTTCGTTCTGTTTACGGAATCGACGACGTCTTCGATCCCCGCTGCCTGTTCCTGAACGAGCCCCGATGTTTCCGAAAGTTTTCCGAGAACCACGGATACGCCCGAGGCCATTTCCTCGAGGGTCTTTCTGACGATTTCGGATTGCAGGGTTGCTTCGCCGACGGTCTCTTCCGCGAAGCGTATGCGCTCTGAACCGTCCTCGGCAAGCTTCCTGATGTCCGTCGCGAGTTTCCCGATCTTCTCTGCGGCGTGCCGCGACTGCTCGGCGAGCTTTCTGACTTCGTCAGCGACGACCGCGAATCCGCGTCCCGCGTCCCCCGCTCTTGCCGCCTCTATCGCCGCGTTGAGCGCGAGAAGGTTGGTCTGATCGGCGACGCCCGCTATGGCGGTCACGATCTGTCCGATATCCGAGCTGACGCCTCGCATGGTCGAAATGGCTTCCGCAACGGAAGCGGTGGATGAAACGACCTTTCCGATCGCCGCTTCGGCGCGTTCGGTCGTTTCGAGGCTGGATTTTGTGTTCTCACGGAGGCGTCCTCCCTCCTCCGTGATCTGGATGACAAGGGCTGTTGTCTTTCTGCCGGATGCCGACAGCTTTTCAAGGCGTGCTTCCGATTCTCCGGAAAGCGCTCCGAGATCAGCGGCGGAACGCGAAACGGCATCCGAATTCGAGGCGATCGTGTCGATGGCGAGGATGCTGTCGTCGACAAGTGTTTCGAAGTCTTCAGCGATGACGTCGATCCGCATCGCCTCGTCCCGCATCGCGTCCATGCCATCTTCGGAAGTGGACGCGCCCGGGATCACGCCGGTAACGACGGAACGGGATGGGCTTTTGAGAAACATGGCTTTGCCTCCCCGGAATGTATCCAATCAAAAGAGGGAAACCGGGAAATCCGGTCTCCCTCGATGAGTCGTCCCTTTCCGAGCAGGATGGCTCCTACTGGGAGATCGCACTCACGGGACACACGGAAACGCAACTGCCACACTCGATGCAGGTTTCCTGGTCAACCTTCGCCTTGCCGTCGACCATGCTGATCGCCTCCACCGGGCAATTCCCGACACACGTCTCACATCCCACGCACGCATCGGAATCAACTTTCGCCTTCGCCATTACATACACCTCCCTTTATTGATATGTGTATTATTTCATAATTCATTTGGAACCTACCGGATTATAACGCACCATACTTCGGTGGGCAACCGGGAACGATGTCCTCGGGCTTCAGGTCCCGCGTCAGGAGCGACGTCATAACGTCGGAAAGCCTCTTGCCTCCGTAGAGGATATTCCAGACCGCTCCCGCTATGGGCATTTCGACTGAGTACCGTTCCGCCATCGAAACGACGGCCTTTACGGTGAAGGCTCCCTCCGCGACCTGACCCACGGAAGAGCGGGCTTCGTCGAGCGACTTGCCGGAACCGATCTCGAGACCGAGGCGGAAGTTCCTCGATTTCGAACTATAGCATGTCAGAATGAGATCTCCGATTCCGGTCAGCCCCGAGAATGTCTTCGGCTGCGCTCCCATCGCCGTGCCAAGCCGGGATATCTCGGCGAGTCCTCTCGTGATCAGTGCCGCGACGGCATTGTCGCCGAGGCGCAGTCCACGCGCGGCACCGACGGCGATCGCGACGACGTTTTTGACCGCGCCGCCGACCTCGACACCGATCACGTCGGCACCGGAGTACACTCTGAAGTACAGCGTCGAGAAACGGCGCTGCCAGTCCGCCGCGACGGGTTCGTCCACAGAGGCTGCGACGGCCGCTGTGGGAAGTCCCGCAATCACTTCCTCGGCGAAGCTGGGTCCTGAAAGGACCGTGTACGACGCTTCGGGCAGGATGAGTTTGACGATTTCGCTGATGCGAAGCATCGTCCCGATCTCGAAGCCCTTTGCCGCGTTGCAGATTGCGACCTGGTTGCGCAACGGGGCGAGATTCGAGAGAAGTCCGCGGACGGCCTGGGTCGGGACGGCAAGCACCCAGAGATCCGAGTGCTCCGCCGCATCCCGGATGTCCGATGTCGGAGCGACGGCCGGATGGATTCTCGCGGAGGAAAGATACCCCGGGTTGATTCCCGTCGCGGTGATCGCATGTGCTTGTTCGGACCTTCTGCACCAGAGCACCACGTCGTGCCCGTTTCGCGCGAGGAGATCCGCGAGCGCCGTCCCCCAGCTGCCGGCTCCGAAAACGCTGACCGTCTTCATGCGGTGTCATCCTTTCGGTCATCTGGAATCAGGAACAGCAATACCGTTCCGAGGAGAATGATACCGCATCCCGTATGAATTGCGGGAACCAGAGAGGATGTGATATCGCGAAGCACCCCCGACACTATCGGGGCGAAGATCGCCGACGACATGACGAAGCCGTTGAAGAATCCGATTGCGGCTCCCATTGAGCCGGGGTAGCGTGCGCTGACGATATCGCCGATCCATGAAACCATCGTCGGAACGAAGGCCGAGTTCGCGAACACGCCGAAGAGCAGAAAAGAGGCGATAATCGCAGGCGTGGAGCTCACCACCGTGATGAGAAACAGGGCGACCGCGCTCGCCGGAAGGACGAATACGGCGACGCGCCTGCGGCCGATGCGGTCGGAGAGGCGCCCCCAGAGGATGCCTGCCGGAATTGCCGAGAGCGCGACAAGTCCCGTATAGAGCCCGGCCTGCGAGAGACTGAAGTTGCGTTCGGCCTTCAGGAACGTCGGTCCCCAGGTGACGGCGACCCAGAAACCGTAGAGGGACGCGAAGGTCGCAAGGTTGATCTTCCAGATATCCGGATCCCTGAAGAGCCGCAGATATTCGAGTCTCGACGGTTGGACGCCTGCTTTTGTCCCGGGAATGTATCTGAAGAAGACGGGGAGCATGCACAGCGTCGGGATGCCCAGGAGAAGGAACGGCGTCCGGAACGATCCCGACCATTCGAACACGGGACCGCTGACAGTCATGCCGCCGAGAATGCCGAACGCCATCCCGACGCCGATCAGGCCGGAACTGAAACCGCGTCTTTCAGGCGGAACGACCGAAAGCATCGTTCCGTAGCAGGCCGGGTAGTAGGCTCCCGCTCCGAGGCCGTGAAGGGCCGAAAAGACGAGAAGGGACGCGTAACTCGTTCCGAAAAGACCGAGACCGATAATTCCGATGCCGGCGACGCCGAACATGACGAGCAGGACGCGCCTGAGCCCCCATCTGTCACCTGCGAACCCGCTCGGTATCTGCATGAGGACGTACGTGAGAAAATAGGCGCTCGTGATGGAACCC
>CALFXN010000394.1 GCA_937957815.1 uncultured Synergistales bacterium | reverse complement strand
GATCTCTCAGGCGCGGTCCTCCTTGAGCCGGGGCAGGTCGTCGACCATGACAAGATAGAGGTTATCGTCCGTTCGGGTGTACAGGATCTGTCAATGCGCCCGATGTCCGGACGCTCCGAAGAAAAGAAAATCATCCGGAGAGTGTCGTTCGTCAGAAAGCTTCGCGAGGGGCCAAAATGCAAGCCCTTCGTCCATGGGATCACGAAGGCGGCTCTGGCGACAGACAGTTTTCTGAGCGCGGCTTCTTTCCAGCAGACGGCGCAGGTTCTTGCGGGAGCGGCTGTCAAGGGAGAGCTTGATCCTCTCAAGGGACTCAAGGAGA
Organism: uncultured Synergistales bacterium; assembly: GCA_937957815.1. GTDB lineage: Bacteria > Synergistota > Synergistia > Synergistales > Aminobacteriaceae > CALFXN01. The sequence continues at coordinate 3,589 of CALFXN010000394.1, read as the reverse complement.
ACGTCATCATCGGACATCTTATTCCGGCAGGAACAGGGGACGAGCGGTTCAAAGGCATCGCGGCAATCGTGAAGGAAGAGGGCGGGGACACGGAACAAGGCGCGTGACACTTGTCTCGCACGTAACAGAATCCGATTCGGTGTGCAAAAGGCGCAAACAGTCCTTGACACTGCTTTGCGCCTTTTGATATCATTCCATGGTGCTTTCGCACTGGAGGTGTAGTTGTGCCTTTATGCGAGCTTGCGACGTCGAGGCGGATCGTCGGAGGAAGGCAGGTCCGTCGTGCGATCGAAGACAATGTTCTTGTAAAGATTTTCGTAGCTCGAGACGCCGACCCGAGACTGGTCGCCCCTCTGATTGAAGAGGCGGGGCGGAAATCGATTCCGGTTGAATGGGTCGAAACAATGGTTCTCCTCGGACGGGCGAGTGCCATCGACAGAGGAGCGTCAGTGGCTGGAATTCGGGTGCGATCAGAAGAGCCCCGTGACATTAAAGACTGAGGAAGGAGGGAGTTATGTGCCGACAATCAACCAGCTGGTGAGGAAGGGACGTACCTCCAAAAGAGAGAAATCGGATGCTCCGGCGCTTCAGGGAAATCCGACGCGGCGTGGTGTGTGTACCCGTGTGTATACGGTGACGCCGAAGAAGCCTAATTCGGCTTTGAGAAAGGTCGCGCGTGTTCGTCTGACCAATGGCATCGAAGTTACGTCTTATATCCCGGGGATCGGTCACAACCTGCAGGAGCACTCCGTTGTTCTTGTTCGTGGAGGCCGCGTCAAGGACTTGCCGGGTGTCCGGTATCACATCGTCCGCGGAACGCTCGACTGCGGCGGCGTCGAGAATCGCAAGAAGGCGCGGTCGAAGTATGGCGCCCGACGCCCCAAGGCGTCCTAAAGACGTTATCTTTCGGGATTTGAGGAGGGGAAGTTTCCGTGCCGCGAAAAGGGCATATATCCAAGCGTCCGTCGACGCCGGATACGCGATTCAGTGATCTGGCGGTCACCAAATTTGTTCATGGCCTGATGCATGAAGGGAAAAAGAGTACGGCCGAACGCGTATTTTACAAAGCGCTCGAGATAGCGGGCGAGCGAGTCGGCGCCGAGCCGTTCGCCGTATTCCAGAAAGCGATGGACAATGTGAAGCCGATCGTTGAGGTTCGTCCGCGACGCGTCGGAGGGGCGACGTACCAGGTTCCGGTTGAGGTTCAGCCCGAGCGTGCGCAGGTTCTCGCGATTCGCTGGATTCTCTCGTATTCCCGTTCCAAGAAAGGGATTCCGATGTCTGAAAGACTTGCCCGCGAGCTCGTCGATGCGTACAAGGGCGAGGGCGCTTCGATGAAGAAGCGCGAAGATACCCATAAGATGGCTGAGGCGAATCGCGCGTTCGCACACTACCGGTGGTAGTGTGAAAGACGCGAAACGCTCGGTGAGATGGTGAGGGTGCATGGATCGCATTGAAATCGGAAAGATTCGCAATATAGGTATCGCGGCGCATATCGACGCCGGAAAAACGACAACCACCGAGCGAATCCTGTTCTATACCGGACGGAACTACAAAATGGGCGAAGTCCATGAAGGCGCTGCCACGATGGACTTCATGGAGCAGGAGAGGGAGCGTGGGATCACGATTTCCTCCGCTGCGACGACATGTTCATGGCAGGATTGTTCTATCAATATTATTGATACGCCCGGGCACGTGGACTTTACGGTCGAAGTCGAACGATCAATGCGGGTTCTTGACGGAGCGGTTGCGGTCTTCTGTGCCGTCGGCGGAGTCGAACCCCAATCCGAAACTGTCTGGAGGCAGGCGGACAAATATTGTGTCCCTCGAGTCGCGTTCGTCAACAAGATGGACCGGATCGGGGCGGACTTTCAGTCCGTCGTGCGGGGGATAAGGGAAAAGCTCGGCGCTGTACCTGCCCCTCTTCAGATACCGATCGGATCTGAAGAGAGTTTTTCAGGGATGATTGACCTCGTCGGGATGCGCGCGGTGTACTATACCGACGAACTTGGAACTGAACCCCATATCCGGGAGATTCCTGAGGATTATCTTGACGAGGCTGCTGTGGCGCGAGATCGTCTCATTGAGGTGTTGTCCGATTTTGATGAGCGGATCATGGAGCTCTATCTCGAGGAAGCGGAGATTCCGGAAAATCTCCTCAGGGAAGCGATTCGCAAAAATACGATCGCGCTTCGTATCGTTCCGGTTCTGGGTGGGTCGGCATTCAAGAATAAAGGCATCCAGTTGCTTCTTGATGCGGTTGTCGACTATCTTCCCAGTCCGATCGACCTCCCACCGGTCGTGGGGATCGATCCGGAGACAGGCGAGGAAGTCCATCGAAAAAGTTCGACTGACGATTCGTTGACGGCGCTTGCGTTCAAAATCATGGTCGATCCCTTTGTCGGTCGTCTCGTTTTCACACGTATCTATGCCGGACTTCTGACAAAGGGAATGACGGTTTACAACCCTACGACGCGAACCCGCGAACGTATCGGCCGAATTCTCCGGATGCACGCGAATAAGCGTGAGGAGATCGAGGAAGCCGAAGCCGGAATGATCATCGCTCTGCCGGGATTAAAGGCAACCCGGACCGGCGATACTCTTTGTATCGAAGATGCCCCCGTCGTTCTTGAGAAGGTCGAGTTCCCCGATACTGTCATATCTCTGGCTGTCGAACCTGCGACGAAGAACGACAAACTCAAGTTGACGAAGGGACTTGTTTCCCTCGCGGAAGAAGATCCGACGTTCAAGGTTCGGACCGACGAGGAAACGAGCGAGACGATTATCTCCGGGATGGGAGAGCTTCATCTCGAAATTATCGTCGATCGCCTCAAGAGGGAATTCGGCGTCGATGTCAGGGTCGGTCGTCCCCAGGTGTCGTATCGCGAAGCGATCACGCGTGCTTCACGCGCCGAGGGGAAACTCGTCAAACAGACAGGCGGACGAGGACAGTACGGTCACGTGGTGTTTGAAATGGAGCCGCTTGAAGATGGCAAGTCGTATGAGTTCGTCGACGCGATCGTCGGAGGAACGGTTCCGAAGGAATATATCGCGGCGGTTCAGAAAGGGCTCGACGAAGCGATCAATAATGGCGTTCTTGGCGGGTATCCGGTTATCGGACTTCGGGTAAGGCTCGTCGACGGGAGTTACCACGAGGTCGACAGCTCAGAAATGGCGTTCAAGATCGCCGCTTCCATCGGTTTCAAGGAAGCGATGCGAAAGGCCGGTCCGATACTCAAGGAACCCATCATGAGTGTCGAGGTCGTGACACCGGAGGATTACGTTGGCGATGTTATCGGTGACCTCTCTTCGCGGCGAGGTCATGTCGAAGGAATGGAAATGAGGGCGAACACGAGAGTCATACGTGCTTTCGTCCCGCTTGCGGAAATGTTCGGGTATGCGACGGACCTCAGAAGCAAGACTTCCGGACGAGCGTCGTATTCGATGCAGTTCCATCACTACGACCGGGTTCCGGATGAAACTGCCGAGAAGGTACTGAAAGCATAGGAATCGAGACGGATAGGAGGGTGCATTATGGCGAAGGAGAAGTTTGAGAGGACGAAGCCGCATCTGAACATAGGGACGATCG
>CALFXN010000393.1 GCA_937957815.1 uncultured Synergistales bacterium | reverse complement strand
CGTATCTCGTCGTGGATGTTCGCGTCGATGCTCCTTCTCGCGCTCGCGGTTCTCGTCGGAGGCATCTTCTCGGTGCCGTTCCACGAACGGATTCTCGATCCGGTGGCGGCGCGTGTCTTTGAGGCGACCGCCGGGACGCGCTTCTCGTGGTCGCTGCTCCAGCAGATGGGAGACTTTCCGCAGTGGATCATCCTGTCGCTGACCGGCGCGGTTTTCGTCGCGTGGGTGATCACGGTGAACGCCCTGCGCGGCGCGCGTCCCGAGACGCCGTACCTCTGCGGGGCGAACGCGCCCGAGGACGGCCCCTGCTCGTTCCGAGGCCCCGCCGGGAGCGTATCCGCGTCGTTCGTGACGTCGCTCTACCTCCGGAGCGTCTTTTCGGAGCGCCGCATCACTGTCTGGACCGACATGGCCGGGACGGTCCTTCTCTTTTCGATGCTGGGCCTCGCCCGGCTGATATAGGAGGGGATGCCGATGTCGACGAACGCGACGCCCTTTCCGATGATCCTGCTCCTGCTTCTCGCGGCCCCGCTGATCGGCGGTCTCCTCACCGGATTCGACCGCAAGCTCACGGCGCGTCTCCAGGGACGCATGGGACCACCCGTTCTCCAGCCCTTCTTCGACCTCCTCAAGCTCTGTTCGAAGGAAGCGACCTGCCAGTCGCGCCTGCAGGTGCTCTACGCGTACATGTACCTCGGAATGATCGTGATGACGCTCACGCTTCTCGCGACCGGCCAGGACCTCCTCATGGCGGTGTTCATCCACGCGTTCGGCTCCATCGCGCTCGTTCTCGGCGCGCAGAGCGTCGCATCCCCCTACAGCCGGATCGGCGCTCAGCGGCGCATCATGCAGATCCTCGCGTACGAACCCGTACTCGTTCTGCTCGTGATCGGCCTCCACCGGATCACGGGGAGCTTCATGGCGTCGAGCGTCCCGATGTTGCGCGCGCCGATGCTCTTCCACCTGCCGCTCGTGTGCGTCGCCTTCTTCTTCTGCCTTCTCATCAAGATGGAGAAGTCGCCGTTCGACATCGCGACGTCGCATCACGCGCACCAGGAACTCGTCAAGGGCATCACGATCGAATACTCCGGGCCGCTGCTCGCGGTGCTCGAAATCGCGCACTACTACGAGGTCTTCATGCTCTATGCGATCATCGCGTTCTTCTGGTCGACGAGCCTCGTTCCGGGGCTCCTGCTCGCGGCCGCGTACTTCGTCGCGCAGTGCGTCGTCGACACGTCGACCGCGCGCCTCGTCCCGCTGCGCGTCGTCTCGTTCATGTGGACGTTCCCGGTGCTCCTCGCGATCACGAACGTCCTGTGGCTCTATTTCTGAGAAGGAGGCGGACTCACATGACACGAATCCTGTCGCGGTCCCCCTGGTTCGTCCACTATAACTGCAACAGCTGCAACGGGTGCGACATCGAGCTCCTCGCGTGCCTGACGCCGATGTACGACGTCGAACGCTTCGGCATCCTTCACGCGGGAAACCCGAAGCAGGCGGATATCCTCGTCGTGACCGGGAGCGTCAACTACAAGA
>CALFXN010000392.1 GCA_937957815.1 uncultured Synergistales bacterium | reverse complement strand
GCAGATCCTCGACCTCATGAACGAACTCAGGCAACAGCTCAACTCGGCAATCCTGTTCATCACGCACGACCTCGGGGTCATCGCCAGGATGGCGCACCGCGTCGTCGTCATGTACGCCGGAAAGATCGTCGAACAGGCGCCGGTCAGGGATCTGTTCCGCGATCCGAAGCATCCGTACACGCGCGGACTGCTCCAGTCGATCCCGAAGCTCACGACGACGGCGCGACGGCTCGGCGTCATTCCGGGTGTCGTTCCGAGTCCGCTCGCATTCCCGAGCGGATGCAAATTCCACAACCGGTGCGCCGAACGGATGGACCGGTGCCCGAACGACGAGCCGCCCTTGTTCTTGCCGTCCGGCGGACGAGCCGTCCGGTGCTGGCTCTACGACGGGAATCCGGTGGAAGGAGAGACTTCCGATGCACGCTGACGCGGATGCGCCGATCCTTCAGGTGAGCGGCCTGAAGAAACACTTCCCGATCAGGAAAGGGATCTTCAGGAACGTCGTGGGACATGTGAAGGCCGTCGACGGCGTCGATCTGTCCGTCCGGCGCGGGGAGACGCTCGGTCTTGTCGGCGAATCGGGATGCGGCAAGTCGACGCTCGGCCGAACGCTGATGCACCTCCTGCCGCCGACCGCCGGGACCGTGGTCTTCGACGGCGAGGATGTCGGGGCGGCACTGAAACGGAACCCGTCGGACATCAGGAGGCGCCTTCAGATCATCTTCCAGGATCCCTACGGAAGCCTCAATCCCCGGATGACGGTCCGCGAAATCGTCGGCGAAGCGGTGCGGTATCACGGCATCGTTGCCGACAGGAGGGAACTCGACGAGTATGTCGTGAAGGTTCTCGTCCGGGCCGGGCTCCGGCCGGAACACAGGTTCCGCTACCCGCACGAGTTCTCCGGCGGCCAGAGACAACGAATCGGCATCGCGCGCGCTCTCGCGATGAACCCGGATTTCATCGTCTGCGACGAACCCGTCAGCGCGCTCGACGTGTCGATCCAGAGCCAGGTGCTCAACGAGCTCCGGGATCTCCAGGACGATCTCGGGCTGACCTATCTGTTCATCACGCACAGCCTGTCGGTCGTCAAGTTCATCTCCGACAGGATCGCGATCATGTACCTCGGGAAGATCGTAGAACTCGCGGAGAAGAACGAGGTTTTCGCCCGTCCGCTGCATCCGTATACGCAGGCGCTGCTCTCGGCGATCCCGCAGCCCGATCCCGAGGACCAGGGGGAGCGCATCCTGCTCCAGGGGGATCTTCCGTCGCCGGCGAATCCGCCGGTCGGATGCCGCTTCCATACGCGGTGCCGCCACGCGACGGCCCAATGCGCCGAACAGGAGCCTCCGTTCCGCGATCAGGGCAGCGGTCACTGGGCGGCCTGCTTTCTGTACGAGCGATGACGGCGACCGGGGGGAGAGCTTCTCCCTCCCCCCGGGTCGTCATTATCCGATCGTTTTTTGCAGGAAGCGCATCAGATTCTCGCCGAGGATGCCCCGGACCTCCCCGTCCGAATAGCCCCTGAGAAGGAGCTGTTCGGTCAGCAGCGGAGCGTTCGCGTACCCCTTGACGCAGTCGTAGTTCGCGAACGGTCCCGGGCCTGAGAAATCGCGCATCTCGTCGCAGAAGTCGAAGCCGAATCCGATGGCCGCCGGTCCGGCGAGGTTCCGGATGTGGTCCGCGTGGTTCGCGAGATCGGCCTCCGTCAGCGGCGCGCGAGCGGGATCGCCGACGAAGGTGCTGCACACGTTCATTCCCATGAGGCCGCCTCGCGATGCGAGCGTGAGGATCTGGTCGTCCGTGAGATTGCGCATCGTGCCCGCCAGCGCGCGGGAGTTGGAGTGCGACGCGATCACCGGGCCGTCGTGGAGCGCGAAGACGTCCGCGACGCCCTCGTCGTTGAGGTGGCTGACGTCGAGGTACATTCCGAGCCGGGTCGCCTCGCGGATCAGGCGAACGCCGAACTCCGTGAGCCCGCCCTTTCGCCCTTCCTCGACGGGCTTGAAGAAGCACCCGTCCCCGGCGGCGTTCCTCCGGCTCCACGCGATCCCGACGCCGCGGACGCCGAGCGCGTGAAAGACGCGCAGCAGGCTCAGGTCGGAGCCGATCGGCTCGACGCCCTCGAAGGAAAGGAGAATGGCGAGTTCCCCGCGTTCCTTCGCGGCGAGGATCTCGGTCGTGTTCCGGCAGGGCGCGAACAATCCAGGGCTTTCCTCGAGTTCCGCCTGCAGCGCCGCGATCTGGTCGAGTGAGATCGGAAGAGCGTCGTGTAGGGAAAGAGTGTAGATCTCGGTGGTC
>CALFXN010000391.1 GCA_937957815.1 uncultured Synergistales bacterium | reverse complement strand
ATGGAATCGAGCAGCCGCTCGAGCAGTCTGTGGCGGGCGATGCGGGCCAGCCTCGCGTGAAAGCGGACATGCGCCCGCGCAACGTCCGGAATATCGGATGTCAGCAGGATTTCGAGCTCCGCGAGCTCCTCGTCCGTCCCCCGCTCCGCCGCGTAATACGCGATCTGCCCTTCGACGAGACAGCGGACCTCGATGAGTTCACTGAAGTTGACGTTCCCGAAGATGTACTCCCGCTGCCGCGCGCCCTGCAGCAGCGCCCCCGCGTTTTCCGCGAGAAACGTGCCGCGCCCCGGCCGCGACTCGACGACGCGTCGGTTCGCCAGGACCTTCATGACCTCGCGGATGCAGTTCCTGCTGACGCCAAGCTGCAGGGCGAGACACTGTTCGCTCGGCAATCGCGAGCCGGATGTCCACTCTCCGCGCTCGATGGCGCCGCAGAGCTGGGCGAGGATGTCTTCGTGGAGCGTGGACCGCGTGGCGGCCTTGAGCATATCGTGCCTTCCCTTCTGCGATTCGCTGCCGGAATAAAATTGTAGGATAGCCATGCAGCTGAGCCACTCTACAATTTTTCCGTCATAGTAGCACAGAAAAATGCTCTGTCAACACGGAATAGCGCGATTTCGTCATGTATTCAAAATGCCTGCCTGCGACGGCCTCGTGAGAGCGCGAAATATTTTCGGGATCGAACGGCAGGTGCTGAAGGAAAGTGGAGAGGCGGGAAAACTCCGGAAAAACGGGATTGCCGGGAAAGAAAAGAGCCCTGCGGAACATCCGCGGGGCTCCGGAATCACGTGGGGCGGCTTTCGCCGCACGCCGGGAATCGGCGGCAGCGACGGGGCCTACATATCCAGGGGAAACCCGAAAATTTCGAGCCAGACGGTCGCGATATGCCCGATCATCGCGTTCCTGGCGCATTCCGCGTCGCGATTCCTGATACATCGCAATATTTCGCTGTGATTGCGCACGAGATTATTGGTCGCCTGCCGGTTCCACTTCGTGTAGAGTTCGGCGGACTCCCGCCTCTGGACCGATATCTCGTCCTGAATCGTCTTCCACATCCGCTCGAGCAGGTTGTGCTTCGCGATCCGGACCATCGTGGCGTGAAAGCGGAGGTGCGCCTCGCGCCGCGCCTCCGGATCGTCCGTGTCGTACAGCAGGGATTCCAGCTCCGCAAACTCTTCGTCCGTTCCCCTGACGACGGCGTAATAGGCGATCTGCCCTTCGATGAGGCAACGGGTTTCTATGAGCTCCTTGAAGTTGACGTTTTGGAAGATATACCCCTGTGTGCGCGCGGAACGCAGGAGGTTCTTCGCGTTTTCGGAAAGAAACGTTCCGCTGCCGGGTCTCGCCTCGACGACGCCGCGACTCGCCAGAACCTTCATGACCTCCCGGATGCAATTTCTGCTGACCCCGAACTGCTTCGCCAGAGCCAGCTCGGCCGGCAGTCTCGAGCCGGACGGCCACTGTTCCTGCTCGATTGCTTCGCAGAGCTGGGCGAGGATATCATCGTGAAGCGTCGATCGTGTCGCTGCCTTGAACATCGAGCACCTTTCCTTTCGCGGGAATCCCGGGACGAGAAGCATCACGAAATGCCTGCTCATGCTATCGCAAAAGAGTTCTTTGTCAATCCGTCGCATCCGGATTGTCGCCGAACGCCTCGCCATAAAGAGATCCGCCCCGGCCGTCGGCGAGATCCCAGTCCGCGGCCTCCCGTACGGATGCCTCCCCGGGGCTCTTTTTTTCTCTGAGGATAATGTGTATCATATTTTATTAATACATGCCGGGAATATACGGGAATCCAGGAAGGAGGAGGCACATGTTCCGTTCATTCGGTTATCGTTCCATTTTGTCTCTGGCACTCGTCGTGATGGTGGTCGCGCTGTTCGGACTGACGTTCATGAGTCGTTCGTCGCTCGGAAATACGTCGGACCGGCTCATTCAGGATCTGTACCGGGAGAATCTCGTTCCGAACTCCCTGATCCTGAACGCGGACCGGGATATGTATCAGGGATTGCTCGCCAAGCGGAACATCCTGATTGTCGGCGGGGCGGGAAAGGACTACGAAAAGCAGGCGAAGGACTACGCCGAAAACGTCGCCCAGACGCGCGAGCGCGTCGCGAAGGCGCTTTCTCCGCTCGAGGCGCATCGGGAGCAGTGGACGTCGCGAAAGCACGCGTCGAGCGGCAGGAATGTCTTCGAGAACTACGCCGTGTTTCAGAAGAGTTTCGAGGAGTGGGTCCGTCTTTCCGACACGGCCGTCGCGGCCGCGAAAGGCCTCTCGTCCGGGGAAATCGGGAAGATTCCCGGCTTCGGCGACGACACCGCGTTCAACGCGGCCCGTTCGTGCCTCAACGAGATCGGCGAAATTCTCGACGACACGGCCGAAACCGACATAAAGGAAGCCGAAGATCGCAACGGACGCGCCATCACGCGCCTTTTCGCGGTCGCGGGCGCCGCGATTCTCGTCTCGGCGGCCGCGACCGCGCTGAGCCTTCGCCGCGTCTCCGGCACGCTCCGCCGCGTCGTCGAAATCGCGCGTCGCGCGAAGGGCGGGGACCTGACGATCGCGCGCGACGACTTCGGCGTGGAAACGTCCGACGACATCGGCCGCATGGCCGACGCGCTCGCGGAAATGGTCCGGTCGCAGGCCGACACGCTTCGGCGTATCAGGGACGAGGCCGACGCGACCGGAGACCGGGCCGAAACGCTCGCGTCTCTTTCCGGGGAGACGAACGCCTCGATGGAGGAGGTCAAGGCGTCCATCGAGCAGGTTGCCTCTCTCGCGGAGGCGAACGCCACGGCCGTGGAGCAGTCGAATGCCGGTGTCGAGGAGATGGCGTCGACGGCGGCGAGTGTCGCGAAGGCGGCGTCGGAGGGGGCCGCGTCGTCGGTGACGGCGGCCGAGGTATCCCGAAAGGCCGTGGACCGAGTGACGGAGGTCATCGGGGAGATCCATCAGGTGGCCGACAAGTCGAAGGAAACGGCGACCCGGATCGGAAGCCTCACCGAGTCGGTCAGGAACATCTCGGGATTCGTGACGACGATAACGTCGATCGCGGACCAGACGAACCTTCTGGCCCTGAACGCGGCGATCGAGGCGGCGCGCGCCGGAGAGGCGGGGCGAGGATTCGCGGTCGTCGCCGACGAGGTCCGGAAGCTCGCCGAGGAATCCGCGCGTTCCGCACAGGAGGTCAACCGGCTCATCGCGACGCTTCAGGCCGAGGCGGGGGCGTCCGTCTCGGTCACGCAGGAGGCCGGAGCGATCATGGAACGGACGCTCGCCGGAGCCGAGGCGTCCCGCGAGCAGCTCAGAGACGCGCTCTCGCGCATCGCGCAGGTCGACGAGGCGATCCGCAGCATCGCCTCGGCCGCGGAGGAACAGGCGGCGTCGAGCGGCGAGATGGGGCGCGCGATGGATTCCATGGCGCGCGCGACGCAGGATATGACGTCACGAATCATCGGAATCCACGATGCGGCGGCGGGTACGTCGAAAGCCGCCGAAGGCGTCGCGCAGGAGGCCCAGGCGATGTCGGAGGCCGCGTCGGAACTCAAGAAGCTCCTGTCGCTCTTCGTCCTCGGGAACGACGGAACGCTCGTTCCCGCCGTCCGGCGCTGAGGGGCGAAACGCTTTACGCCGGATGCGCCGGAAAGGAGGGCCCGGGAAGACGGATCCCCGGACCCCCTTTTGCAGCGCGACCGTCAGGCGCCCGTTACTTCAGCGCCGAAAGGTCGGGAAGCGGCATGTCCTTCGTCTGCACCGGGACCTGGCTCTCCTCGACGTTGTGCATGAGTCTGAACGTCGGCAGGGGGACGTCCTTCACGGGATCGACGAACGGGCCGTGCTTCTCGTTCGAGGCCTTCAGCTCGGCCTTCGCGTCCTCGAGGATCTTCGGGTCGGCGTACAGGTCGAGCGCAGTCGCGGCCATGTACTTCGCGACGGTCAGGCCGCCCTTGAAGGCGGGCGGCAGGATGTTCTGCGCGACGGACTGCCAGGAGTGTCCCGGCGTTCCGGCCGCCAGCGTCGTCGCGCCGAAGCGCACCATCGGGACGACCCAGCTCGTGTTCGCCTCGTCGATCGAGCCGCCTCCCGTCGACCAGACGAACGGCTTGTCGTAGTCGAACTTCTGGAATTCGCGCGAGAGGAACGGCCCCTTTTCGACCTTCAGGCTCTTCGAGAAGGGTTCGGCGATCTTCTCGTCCTCGTCCGTGAACGGCGGGACGCCGATCATCGACGCGTTCGCGAAGCCGACCTTCGCGAGAACCTGGTTCGGAAGGTACTGCCAGACGCCGACGATCGGGACGAACTCCATCTTCGTCTCCGTCATGAGCGCCGCGCCTTCTGCGACCTTCTTCGCCCACTTCACGATCTCCTCGACGCCTCTGTACTGCGGCGACCGGATGAAGTACCAGACTTCGGCGTACGGCGGCACCACGTTCGGCGCCTTTCCGCCGTCCGGGATCGAGTACATGATGCGCGACTCGGGGCGAACGTGTTCGCGCATGTAGTTCATTCCGATGTTCATGAGTTCGACCGCGTCGAGCGCGCTGCGCCCCGCCCACGGAGCCGACGACGCGTGCGACGCCTTGCCGTGGAAGCGGACCTTGAAGTTGTCCATCGCGAGCGACGATGCGTAGGATACGGCGTTGTCCGTTCCGGGGTGCCACGAGAGCACCGCGTCCGCGTCCTTGTATATTCCTTCCCTGACGAAGAAGGCCTTGCCGACGAGGGTCTCTTCCGAGGGGGTTCCGTAGAGCCTGATCGTTCCCTTGACTCCGGCCGTCTCCATCGCGTTTTTGATCGCGACGGCGGCCATGCAGCTGTACGTTCCGAAGACGTTGTGCCCGCACCCGTGTCCGGGAGCCCCTTCGACGACCGCCTTCGGGGTCGCGATCCCCGCGGCCTGCGAGATGCCCGGAAGCGCATCGAATTCGGCGTGAATTCCGATGACGGGTTTTCCGTCGCCGAACGTCGCGACGAAGGCCGTCTTCATTCCGGCGACGCCGGATTCGACCCTGAAGCCCGCCGCCTTCATCATTTCCTGGAGGATGGCGGACGACTTGTGCTCGCCGAGCCCCAGTTCAGGGTTGCTCCAGATGTAGGTCGCAACGTCCTGTCCGACTTTCGCGTGTCCGTCGAGCCACGCAATCGCGGCCTCCTTGGCCGGGGTCATCTTTCCGACTTCCCCGGCGAAAACCGGGACAGCGATCAGCGCGAGGATACATACCGCAACCGCCGAAACGCGAATACGCCGCATGTTCTCCCTCCTTATGACCGAAAACCGTCAGATTCCACCCCGAGAGGAGATTCGGGCCGTCGCCGCGATCCCCTCCGTCCGGTCGCGCCGTCCGATTCGTCACGCCATGGCGTCCCCTCCCCGAATTTCGTCGAGTTCCGCGAGCTCCGTCAGCGGAGATGCCGTCCTTTCGCGAGGGAGATCCCGTCCGGGCGCAGGCGCCTTCCCGCCCACCGGGCGAGCGCGACGCCGCGTGCGCCGAGTATCCAGATGCTTCCGAGGAGCGCCGCCCAGACGAGCCAGACTGCCCCCGGGGACGAGCCCATGACGCCCCGGATCCAACCCGAGACGCGTCCCATGTGGAGATCCTTGATCAGGCGCGACGCGTATCGCGACACGACGAGGAGTTTTCGGTACTCTCCTCCGCTGCGGAGCGCGCCGAGCGTCCGGACGCCATCTGGACCCTTCTTCGCGGCGAGCTTCAGGATGTCGGTTCCGGCGGAAATCTCGTCGGCCGTCTTCAGGGCGTCGAGTCCGCTTCTGCCGCCGTTTTTGACGAGAAGATAGGCCGCGTCGGGGGCTTTCGCGGCTCCCTTCGCGAGCGTCGCGAGATCCTCGCCCGTTTCGACGGTCTTCATGAC